>NZ_JBLYIG010000331.1:0-2624 GCF_049222245.1 Nitrospira sp. BLG_2
GGCTGCCAGCCTTCGCACAACCGATCGGGACTGGGGCACGATGGACAGCCGTCCGAGCGGCACGGGCTTTCGTTGCGCAAGAGATGCGCATTAACCAGTGACAGCCTGTCGTCACGCCTCTTATATCTGTGCGCATCGAACTGGTGTCGGTGAGATCAGGGCGCTTGCGACTCGCTGAGAAGAACTTCCACCTGTTCAATCCTCACCACAGGCATGATAAGACCAACCCCTTCCTCCTCGTGCGAGAAATCATAGATGATCGATTCGGAGGGAATCAGAACACCGGCCATCACCACTAGCACATGAACTTTTTCACGTTTGGCAAGATCCCGATTGATCCGACCGGCGAGGGTTTTGTCCGGCCTCACACGCAGATTACTGAGGAACTCCTCAGGCTTGAATCGAACCATCCCCCAACGCGTGGAATGAAACGCCGGTCCGACGGCCACCACATAGCTCTCGGTTTCAGGATCGATTCGCGACAATTCTCCGGGCCAGACGAATGCCACACGCCAATTCAGGACGGGGTTCCCCTCGCGCGCAGCATCCCGCTCCCGGTTCAGGTTGAATAACCGCTCATCATGTCCAGGATCATGGTGACCGTGGCCATAGACTGTGCCCCAATCTGGCGGCGCCCCTTCCAGGGCCACAAGAAACGCTTCGATGGGGCTTCGCTCGATCAGAACATGCGTATCGTCAGGAAGAATCGAGGCAAGCTGGGCCGGAAGAATCGTTCTCAGAGGGCGAAGTCCCATTCCATCGTCCGCTGATATTGTCGTCGGCAAGATGACCAAACCAGACAGACAGAGCAAAGACAGGAGGCGCATGACGCACTAATCGGGCGGTGCGCAAGCAACGGCTCGGTCATAAGCAGCCGTCAGAGACTTCACACCTGGATGATTGTCGGTCAGGACTCCGACGTCAATGAGAACTGCGAGCCGAGGGGCAGGATTGAGTCGGCGCAGACATGATTGCGTCAGGCCATTCGTGGCTAACGCCTCCCCGTAGGTTTCCAGCCAAGACTCCGCTATAGCGCGCACACCCGTATCGGTAGGTTTCAGTCGGCCTAGTCGTACTTGCTGCAGAAGCTTGATCAGCGGATCGGATTGCAAAATAGTCGAGATCGCCCGTTGCACCACCTGTTCATCCTGCGTTGAAAAACCATTTTGCATGTGTGATAAAGCAGAAGTCAGAAGTTCCGGACATTTTTACACGACCCGCAGGCTATTCAAAAAGGTCGTCGTTCTTACCCGCCCACCCCGGCCGCCAAGCTGGCGGACTTTTGACAGCCTACTATCAGTGCATCGAGCAGGCGCCCGGCCCGCGAGGATCACCGCAACTGCCGCACGCGCCTGGAGCGGTTGAGGATGTCCAGCTGGGCATAGCTCCGACTCCAAAGGCGGAGAACTGTTTATCCAGTTTGGTTGTCTTGCACTGAGGACAAGCCGCCTCAGCGGATCCTTGAATCAGCAGCTCAAAACGATGATTGCATTCGCGACACACATATTCGAAGATAGGCATAGTAGAGGACTCCTTCGGTTGCAGAGAGTATTATAAAATCACGCCGACTGAATCGCAACGACAGGATCGTATGTACCAGGAAGACAAAACCTTTACCATTCGATTCACGCTGGAAGCCTCGTTTCCGGACGACTATGCCGGAGATGAAGATGAACGCAATTGGTTGCACGAATGGGAAGCCAGGATCAAGCCGCAACTGCTCAAATCGGTCTTTGAGTCGCTCCGCAGGCATGACGGATGGGTATCGCACATCCGCAACCGAGGCGTATCTCCGGCCGACGCAATTGAAATCGTCGTGACCAAGGATTTTCACAACCTCTTCCCTTCTCGCTGAAACGATGAGCGCTTCTGACGAAGACCTCGGTCTCTATGTTCATATTCCGTTTTGTCGCCGCCGCTGCCACTTTTGCGCCTTCTATCTGGAAATCGCTCGATCCGATCGCATGGCCCTGTTCCATTCCGCCCTCATCCAAGAAATTTCCCTCTATTATCGGCAAGAGCTTTGGAACGGCCGGACTCTGCGGACCATCTATTTCGGTGGCGGGACACCGACCTCCCTCCCAGCCGAGCAGTTGGCCGCGCTTCTGGCTCTGATTCGAGCCACTTGGCCGACCGACGGCACGGCGGAGATTACAGTGGAGGCACACCCCTCTTCCGTCACCGTAAGAGATCTTACAATCTTGGCTGATGCCGGATTCAATCGGATCAGCTTTGGAGCGGAGTCCATGGCGGACATGGATCTCGTCTCCATTGGCCGTTTTGGGCGAGTGCAAGATACCGCGGCGGCAGTCCAGGCCGCGCGCCGGGCCGGGTTCGAAAATATCAACCTCGATCTGATGTATGGGTTGCCGGGCCAATCATTGCAAAATTGGATGCACACCTTGGAATCGCTCATGACGCTGGCCCCCTCGCATATCTCTTGCTATGCGCTGACCATTGAAAAAGATACAAGGCTCGCTCAGGACATTGCTCGCGATCTTGTCCGGCCACCTGACGAAGTGCTTCAAATCGACATGGAAGCAGCGGCAGAGCATTTTCTTGGCGAAGCGGGATTTTCTCGCTACGAAATTTCCAATTATGCAAGACCCGACTATGCTTGTCGC
>NZ_JBLYIG010000332.1:0-7606 GCF_049222245.1 Nitrospira sp. BLG_2
GGGGAACTCGAGGGGGAGACGACGCGCTTGCTCGACCAACGGGCGGCGGCCGTCGCGGAGGAGGAGCGAGGGCGCAAGGACGTCCTGCAACTGGCTGTTCTTGTCGCGAATACCGAACAGGGCATCTCGCAATTGGCCAAACGAATGGAAGATCTTGCGGGCCGCGGAACTCGCCTGTCGTCGGAGCGAGACGAACTGCGGAGCCAACGTGAAGCGGCGATCGACCGCCATGAGGCCTTGCGCAAGGAATATGGAGAGGCGGATCGTCTTGTCTCGCAACTGCGGACGGAACAACGAACGGTACAAGAAGAGGCCGCTCAAGCTACTGGCGTTCTGCAGTCGTCGGATCAAGTGATCTTACGGCGCTCGGAAGAGCTGGCCGGGGTGGATTCGCGTCTTGAGGCCTTGCAGAGTGTGGTTCGTGAGGAGATGGGGTACGGTCGGCAAGGGACCCAGCAAGGCCCCGCCCTGAAGTCATGCGATGGAGTGCGGGATGCGGTGGCCGAATGGCTGGTGATTCCATCAGGGATGGAGCGGGCGGTTGAGGCGGTGTTGGGAGAGCGCGTTCGCGGATGGTTTGTGGATGAACCGTCCGTCGGGCGGCGGTTGATCCGTTTTCTCCAAGAGGAGGCGCTGGGACGAGGCAGTTTTATTCCGCAGCTCCCGCGATGGGAAGGCGGACGAGCTCATGACTGGTGGACGTCGATAGCAACGCAGCCGGGCGTCATCGGGCTCGCTGTGGATCTGATCCAAACCGACGTCATCCGAGCGGCGGCTCGAGATTCGCTGTTCGATCGCGTCGTCATTGTTCGATCATTGGACCAGGCGATGCAGCTGTGGGAACAACATGCGTGGAGCGCTCCGAACGGTCCGATCCTAGTAACTCTGGATGGCGAAGTAGTGGATGCGTCAGGCATCGTGACGGGCGGTCAGGTTCAAGGAATGCCCGGTTTGCTTGAGCGCCGACGAGAGGTGATCGATTTGGAAACCAAACGCCACTCGCTCGTCACGGAGCTCGATCAGAGCAAGCAACAGCGTGACATGGTATTTGCCCAGATCCGGTTGCTCACCCAACGGGATCGCCAACTCGGCGATGCGCTTCGTGACGCCGAAATGCAAAATCTGTCGCTCCGCAAGGATGAAGAAAAACTTCAACATGTGCTCAACGATCTTGACCATCGACTCACCGGGATGGAGGCGGAAATTCAGGAAGGTATTGGAGAAGGTCAGCGGTTGGAACAAGAATCGAACTCGATTCAAGCCCAGTTGGGTCAGTGGCTTGCTGAGAAGAATGGGCAAGAAACGATGTTAGGAAGAGTCCGCGAGCGACTGAGGCTGTTCGATCAAGAGCTGAGAACGCATCAGGAACGTGTGACGGAAGCGAAGCTGGCCGCTGAAGGGTTGCGAGCCAAACGGGAGCATGAACAACTGAATCGGACTCGAGTGACGCAACAGATTCAGGAGACGGAAGATCGGCGTTGTGCGTTAGGTGAGCATCTGAACGGTCTGAAGGGACTGATTGAGCAGAGCCAGGCCGAGCAAGCCCGTCAGGAAGCTCTCTGCCAAGAGCTCGGCGTAACCGCGGGGCGGGTGAAGGGAGAATTGGTTTCCACTCAGGAACGACAGGCGCAACAGATGGCGGTCAGCCAAACGCTTGAATCCAGCCTGGACGAGCTGCGACGTGGAGTGTCGGTCATTCGGGATGCTCGGATGACGGTGGAAGTTCGTCGAGCGGAAATTCGCACGCAATTGGGGACCGTAGAAGGGACGTTGTCGGGGACCTATCAGCTTGACCCGCTGACACTGGTCGATACGTTGAATTCAAACGAGTCGCCGAGCGAGGGTGACGCTCCGGTCGTACAGGAGACCGATCACTGTTCGGATGCCGAGTTGAAAGAACAGTTGCAGAAGCTTCGTGACCGGCTGGGTCGTATGGGACCGATCAACTTAGCCGCGATCAGCGAACATCAGGAGTTGGAGGAGCGCCACAAATTCTTATCCGTCCAAGAGCAGGATCTATCGAACTCGATCGCTTCGCTCAAGGAGATTATTCAGAGGATTCACCGGACGACGAAGGAAATGTTCGCGGCCACCTATGAGGAATTGCAACAGAAGTTTACCGAGGTCTTCGGCCAATTCTTTCCTGGCGGGAGGGCGGAGTTGCAGTTGGTCGATGAACCGCCTCCGGAAAGCGGTGAGCCAGCCGGCAGTCAGGAACCGGGTATAGAAATCGTGGCCCAACCACCCGGCAAACGGCTGAAGAGCATCACTATGCTGTCGGGAGGAGAAAAGACGCTCACGGCGATGGCGCTGTTGTTTGCGAGTTTTTTGATACGGCCGACGCCATTCTGTCTGTTGGACGAAATCGACGCCCCGCTGGACGAGGAAAACATCGGCCGGTTCACCGGAGTCTTGAAGGAGCTGGCGCAGAACGCGCAGTTCCTCGTCATCACGCACAATAAGCGGACAATGAGTATCGCCGATTCTCTCTTCGGCGTCACTATGGAAGAACCAGGGGTGTCCAAACTGGTGTCCGTTAGGCTCGGCGATCTGCAGCCGGCCTAGGAGTAAGCCGCCTTCAGGATTCAATGATGGGCCGAGCCTCTAGGACTATGAGTCTAAGCTTCGGCGGGATTCTGTCCAGACGTTACACGCTCTTGAGTAACGTAATGACGGGAAGTTCTTACGCGATTTCCTACCGTGTATAGACTCATTTCGGAGCGGGTTTGACGGATCAAGCTTTCCGGTTACCAAAGTAATCGCGCTCTGCGATATCAATCCCATAGGTAGTTTGATCCATCACTGTGCAAAAGTGGCCTGATTTATGCCAAAAAATGCTCAGCGACTTGGAAAAAGTGGCTGAGTAGTAGGGCGAGTTGCGCCTCACCTAATGGAATGTGGAGGCTTCTGGTGAAAGGAAGCAATATTCGTCAATGAGTTGTGTCTCTGTTCCATTTGCTTCCGCTCGGTGAATATGCGGTCTAGAAAGAGTGGTTTTGCTAGGAGAAGTGAATTGTCGCCGGTATCGTTGTTGCTCTACAGGCATGAAGCCACTTCAAACCATCAATAATGAGGAGCGATCATGGCGCTTTCGCAAATCCCGGACAGAGGCGCGCACCCACAATCGTTCGCCAATCTCACTCTTGCCCAAGTGACCTTGGAAGCACTGCTCATGCCGAACAGCAAAGCTGAAGCGGGTCGGTTGCAGACGGCGCGGGATGAGCGGCGAGAGACGCTGTATGATGATCCACTTAGGCCCATCACAGGAATAGTCAATGGTCTGCGCCTGTCGGTCACGCTGTGGAGCTTCATCGCTCTCGTTGTTCTGTTAACGCGGTAACTTGTTCCCTGTGTGGCCAAATCCCTTCCCTTCTTATTGTGTCACTTGTGCCGTGCCACCACCGCACCACACCCCGTTCCCACATCTCACATTTGAATTACATACATCGCCGTCTTGAACTAGCATTCGGGCAAAGTGCTATTTGTCGACGGCCCAGTGCAACTACGTCGGTTCTCCACGTTAATCGACAATGCAAAGTGTCGAACGTTCAGTTATGGGTGTTGTTGACCGGATGGTTGTGAGCCCATATACCGATGAAAAATATATATACATCAGGCACTTCTCCGTCGCCTTGCTTGACTCGATTCTAGGCGTCTGTTATAAAACAGCCGTGCGTTCGTATACGTTGTGAAGAGTCAGAAGTCATATTCATATTAAGGGAGACCAGCTCTCGATGTCGGTCTTTCGCCTGCCGCAGTTGTCTCTTTTGAGTCCTAACCATTCATGAACATCATAAAGGCGTTATTCACCCGCCTCTCCGACAGCCTGCTCTCGACCGTTCAGGGGCGACTCGATCCAGCTACCGAGTTTACCCCTATTACTTCGCTTCGATTGGTTTCGGACAAACCGGTTGTCCTGCCTTCATTGGATTCTTCCGCTGCTCGCCGACCCATCGGCCATGCCGTCAGCCCGCCCAATGCCGTGGATGATGCGATCAGGCGGAGTCAATCGTGGTTCTTCAACCGTCAACATGCCGAAGGGTACTGGGTCGCTGAGCTGGAAGCAGACACCACTCTGACGTCCGAATACTTAATGCTGCGTCGATTTCTCGATCGGGTTGATCCTGAACGAGAGGAGAAGGCCGTCCGATATCTTCAAGCGACGCAACTGCCGGACGGCGGATGGCCGATCTATTATGGAGGCCCGGCGGAGATCAGCGCATCGGTCAAGGCATACTTTGCGCTCAAATTAAGCGGCGTGTCGGCGACCGAACCGTTTATGGTTCGTGCCAAAGAACGGATCTTGGCGATGGGCGGCGTCCTGCAAGCTAACGTGTTTACCAAAATCACGCTGGCCTTGTTCGATCAGTACGATTGGGAAGGTGTGCCCCATATGCCCGTCGAACTGATGTTGTTGCCGAAGAAGTTCTACTTCAGTATCTATGCGATCTCGTATTGGTCTCGGGCGGTGCTCATTCCCTTGCTCATCATATTTGCGCACCGTCCGGTCTGCCATATTCCACGAGAACAAGGCATCGACGAGTTGTACCCGATCCCTCGAGCGGAAATTCGTTATTGGAAATACCCTCCATTTAACAAGGATCAAGCATGGTTCACCCCGCATAACTTCTTCGTGGCACTGGATGTGATGTTGAAACTGTATGACCGAATGCCCATGCGGGTGTTACGGGAAAAGGCGCTGCATAAAGCAGCCTGCTGGATGGTGGATCATCTCAAAGGATCCGGTGGACTCGGTGCGATCTATCCGGCGATGGCCAACTCCATCATGGCGCTTCAATGCTTAGGGTATGGTACCGATGATCCACTCGTCGTCAAGGCACTTCGCGAGATCGAGGAGTTGGAAGTCTATGACTCCACGATGATCAACGGCGAGATTGTTCCCACCCTCCATCTCCAGCCGTGTTTTTCTCCTATTTGGGATACCGCGTTGCTCACGAATGCTTTGGTCGAAGCGGGGGTGCCCCAAGATCATCCGGCCCTCCAAAAAGCGGGTCGCTATCTCATGTCCAGGCAGACCAAGACAGTGGGTGATTGGATTGTTTCCTCGCAGAATGCGGAACCGGGTGGATGGTACTTTCAGTTTGAGAACGAATTGTATCCGGATGTTGACGATTCTGCCGTGGTCATCATGGCACTTTCCAAATTGAAGATCCCTGGTCACGAGGGCGAGCTGAACGAGTCCATTTGTCGTGGGAAGCGATGGGTCTTGGCGATGCAAGGATCCGACGGCGGCTGGGGCGCCTATGATAAAGACAACAACCGAGTCGTCTTCAATTACATACCCTTTGCCGATCATAAAGCTCTCTTGGACCCCAGTACCTCCGATCTGGCCGGACGATGCCTAGAGATGCTCGGCGCATTAGGGTATGACAAAACTCATCCAGCAGCGGGACCGGCCTTGGCCTTTTTGAAGAAAGAGCAGGAGGAAGACGGCAGTTGGTACGGACGCTGGGGTGTCAATTATATCTACGGAACCTGGTCTGTCTTAGCTGGGCTCAGAGCCATCGGTGAAGATCTCTCGGCGCCTTCTATTCGTCGGGCGGTTGCCTGGCTGGAATCGAAACAGAATCCTGACGGTGGATGGGGCGAGTCCTGTCTCTCCTATAGGGACGAGTTGGAGCATCGCGGTAAAGGGGAAAGTACGCCCTCGCAAACAGCATGGGCGTTGATGGCTCTGATGTCGGCCGGAGCGATTGATTCCTTCAGCGTCGCGCGTGGGGTGCAATTTCTTCTTCGTCGACAGATGAAGGATGGAGCGTGGGAGGAAATTAGTCATACCGGCACGGGATTTCCACGCGTGTTTTATCTTCGGTATCACTGGTATTGTCAGTACTTCCCGCTGTGGGCTCTGGCAATGTACCGTAATCTTCGTTCCCGCGGGAAGATGCGAGCCGACGAACTTCGTCATCACATTGCAAAGAGCTGATGTATATCGGTCCGAGCATTGACCCCCGCCGGTTTTCTTTTCTCGCGCTCACCTGGTACTGTGCCGCCTAAACGAATCGCTATTTTTGCCGCTACTCCATGGGAAATGGGTGCGGTCCGGTCTGCATTCCTTCCCGGCGTTGAGCATCGAATCGGAAGTCTCCCTGTTTTGGTTTGCACCGTTGGCGAGAGGGAGTATTGGCTTGCCCAAACCGGCGTCGGTCTGGAAAAGGCGGGGCGAAGCGCCGCCCAATTGCTCGATTACCAGTCGTTCAACCTCATGGTATCGACAGGGTTTGCCTGCGCCCTCGTCGCAGCGGACATCGGAGCGCTCTTGGTAGGCCGTGAAGTGACGCATCGAGGAAAGCACGACGACAAGCAGTCAGAGGTTCTCGATATGCCGGGTTATGAACAGGATCTCGTCGTGACGTTCGTCGAGGCTCTGGTGCCGCCTGAGCACATTGGGCGATTTGTCTCGACTGATCGAATAATCGGCAGTGCTCGGGAAAAGCGGAGGTTTGTGCTGAGTACTCAGGCCATCGGCCTCGATATGGAAAGTTCCGCTCTGGCTACCCAAGCGCAACGGGCGAAGGTTTCCTTTGTGATCATCCGATCCGGTTCGGATCTTCTGGACGAAGATCTTCCGCTTGACTTCAATCTATTTCTCAGGCCCACTGGGTGGCTCAAAGGTATCGGGACTGTTTTGGCCGCCCCGTCATGCCTCTTGGGTCTGGGCCGGCTCCGTCGACAGAGTTTGATCGCAGCCGAGGCATTGACGGCCTTTTTTCGGAGCTATGCGGCGGCAATGGCGGCCGAAGAACAGAATAAGGAAATCTCGCCGACTTGATCATGGCGCTACTCGAACTCGTGGGCCGATGGGCTCTTACCTATGTGTCGGAAATGGGCCGGATGCTGGTCTTCGTGGTGGCGTCATTCGCTTGGTTGGCCCGTCCGCCGCTGCGGGGCATGCAAATCGTCAAGCAACTCCACTTCATCGGTTACAAGTCGACGTTTGTTGTCGTGTTGACGGCGGCCTTCACCGGGATGGTGCTGGCGCTGCAAGGCTACTATACGCTCCGAAAGTTCGGATCTGAAGGGCTGTTAGGTTCCGCAGTGGCGCTCAGTATGATTCGGGAGTTGGGGCCGGTCTTGGCTGCGCTCATGGTGACGGCGCGTGCCGGGTCCGCCATCACGGCGGAGATCGGTATCATGCGGATCACGGAACAGATCGATGCGCTCGATACCATGGCCGTCAATCCGCTCCAATACCTGATCGCGCCGAAACTCGTAGCGGGCTTGATCGGCGTACCTCTGCTGGTCGCTATTTTCGACGTGGTGGGAATCTACGGTGGCCATCTTGTCGGAGTGGACCTGCTCGGCGTCAACGCGGGTTCGTACTGGAATTCCATCGAGTCTGCGGTCGAGTGGAAAGACGTCTACGGCGGCATTCTCAAATCCATCAGTTTTGGTCTGATCGTGAGTTGGGTCTGTTGCTATAAAGGCTTTTACACCAAGATGAGTGCCGAAGGGCTTGGCACCGCCACGACGGAGGCTGTCGTGTTGTCATCGGTCTTGATTCTCATCTGGGACTATTTTCTGACATCATTGCTGTTGTAATCATGCTGAAGCTGGTGGGCGTGACGAAGACGTTGGGGGGGCA
>NZ_JBLYIG010000333.1:0-4616 GCF_049222245.1 Nitrospira sp. BLG_2
GGAAGGGGAAAACGTCGAGTTTGATATCATACAAGGAGCCAAGGGTCCTCAAGCGGCCAATGTGCTCAAGTCAGCGATCGCCGCGTCCTAAGTCGTAACATCTTCGTGTGGCTCGGTAGAAGGGCCGATTCTCCGGTGGGAGGTCGGCGCTTCTGTCGGCGTGTTTTATTGTCTGATTCTGCCATTTTCTAGACAAAACCCATTGATACTGTTAGCGTTTAGCTGTTCTGTTCGTGGAGGTATCGTTGTGCCTTCCGATCGAAGTCGCGTTCTTCAACAAGCTCAGCTTCTGGCGTCTCGTGGGCAGTACGAGGCGGCCATAGCCGAATGGAAGAAGTTGGTTACGGAAACTCCTGCCGACGGCACCATCCATAATACCATCGGTGATTGGCAATTGAAGCGAAACGCTCCAGGGGAAGCCGCCTCTGCGTTCTTGCAAGCGGCCTCGGCCTTCCGAACGGAAGGCGCCACCCTTAAGGCCATTGCGGCCTATAAAAAAGCCCTTAAATGCGATCCTTCTCGATACGAAGTCTATCGTCACCTTGGAGATCTGAATATTGAACGCGGACTCATCAGCAGCGCCATCCAGGACTACCTCACCTTAGGGAAATACTATCTGAAGGAGCGTCGAGGAAAAGACGCGCTTGAAATCTACAAGAAGATCGTTCTCCAGGATCCATCGAATCTTAACGCGCAACAGCGCGTCGCCGAACTCTGTGTCCAGGAAAACCAGCAGGATGAAGCAACCACAGTGTATCTCCAATTGGGCCGTGAGCGATCTGCACAAGGGCGGTACGATGAGGCGAAAGATGCGTATCTCGCCGTACTCAGAATCGATTCCGCGAATAACGAGGCAGCCCAATTCGTGGAGAGCATGAAGAAAAGCGGAACCGGATCGATCAAAGCGGTCAAACCAGGATCCACCGCGCCGGCGCAAAAACCATCCGAACCGGTCGACTTGCTGGCTGAAGCCGTTCGTCGCATTGACGAAAGGCAGTATGCCGGCGCAGAAGCGATCCTGAACCAAATGCTCACACGGGAACCAGGAAACCCACAAGTCTGTCAACTCCTGGCTCGGCTGCACTTGCAACGCGGGGATGTGCAAGTAGCGCTCGGGGAATATCGCTTCTTGGCGGGAGCAGCATTGAGGGCGCATGACCTGGCGCTTGCTGAGTCGCTGATCCAGGAGTTCTTGTCCGCTGATCCGAACTCCGTCCCCTTGCTCGAACTGAACGGGGAACTGCACGAAGAGAAAGGCGATGGCGGTGGAGCCGCGGTACAGTATGCGAAGGCCATCGAGCTCTTGCTGGAACATCCCGAGCCCGGCATGGAAAATCTGCACGAAGATCTCTTCGAAAAGGTACGATCGCTGTCCAGTGATGAAGCCTTGGTGAATCGACTGGCGGCAAGAATAAAGGGAGGATCAACGAGCGAGCAGAGCACGTCTGTTCTGAACGGGTCTGTACCGGAAGCGCCGTTGGAACTGATATCGTCCTCAGAGGCGAGTGATGAATCTTTGCCGCTCGATTCGGAAACTATCCACACAACTAGTCCATGTGATCGGACTCAGGAAGACACGGAATTCTCGTCGGATGCGGCAGCGGACCATGGCAACCCTCTTGACGGAATCAGCAGGGCGCAACACGACGAAGACCCAGCTGCGCCTGTTCCGAATTCACCGGCGCCCGTCGTCGTTCAGGCTTCTGGGGAATCGGCCGCTTCCGACGAACCGTCGGCTCTTCCAAAGGAGGCAACAACGGAGCCTCTACTTGACTACGAGACGCATTATGCCTTGGGTGTGGCGTACAAAAATATGGGATTGTACGAAGAAGCAAAAGAAGAGTTTCAGATGTCGCTGAATAGTGATTCGTTTTATCTCGATTCGGCGCTGATGACTGCGGTCTGTCTCAAAGAAGAGCGGCATATCACCCGTGCGATTCGCGAGTTGGAAACCGTCTTGGTCGATCCACGGTGCCAAGGTGCGAAGGCGCAAGCCATTCGCTATGAGTTAGGTTTACTCTATGAAGCGGAGGAGCAGTGGGAGAAGGCCGCCGACGCATTTGAGTCTATTCCTTCGTTCCATGACGTCCCGCAGCGACTGACAGCTATAAAGGGACGACAGGTGGGAAGGGAAGTCGCTTTTCGGTATGCATCGTAGGTCCCCGCCACATTTGTCTGTCATATCTTGGTCACCCGATTCGGCGCCGGTCGGCCTCCCAACACAGCAGCAATATTGTCGAGGCAGATAAGTCCCATACAGACACGGGTCTCGAGGGTGGCTGATCCCAGGTGAGGAAGAAGGACCACGTTAGGCAGCGACATCAACCTGGCAGGAACAACCGGTTCTTGCTCGTAGACGTCCAGTCCTGCTCCCGCGATGGTGTGTGCCTCAAGTGCCGATATCAAAGCGGCTTCGTCGATGACCGGGCCGCGCGACGTGTTGATGAGAAATGCCGTCGGCCTCATGAGGGAAAGCCTGCGCCGGTCAATGAGATGGCGAGTGGCCTCGGTGAGAGGGACATGGAGTGAAATAAAATCAGACTCCGCGAGTACTTCATCGTGGGTGCGCCATATCCATGAGACGCCGGGCGGGCCGGATACGCTGCGGCGGCCTGCATAGATCACGGGCATCTGAAACCCTGCCGCCCGTTGCGCGACCGCCTGCCCGATCCGACCCATGCCGATGATCCCCAGCGTCTTCCCTGACACGTCGGCGCCCAGCATCTGTGTCGGGGTCCATCCCGGCCAATGACCGGTTCGAACCCAGGTATCTCCTTCAACGACCCGCCTCGTCAGCGCAAGCAACAGAGCCCAGGTCAGGTCAGCGGTGGCATCGGTCAGCACGTCCGGTGTATTGGTCACGATGATGCCGCGCTGAGCCGCGGCAGCAAGATCGATGTTATTGTAGCCTACCGCATAATTGGCGATGATTTTCAATTTCGTCGCGTGGGACAGCACTACGGCATCGATACGATCCGTCAGCGTACAGATGACCGCCTGAGCTTCGGCAAAACCATGGAGCAGCTCCTTTTCCGTCGGTGGCCGATCTGTCGGTTCAGTCAGCATCCGATACTGTTGGGAGATTGCGTCCAACACCGGTTGAGGCAACAGACGGGTGATGTATACAGTCGGACGCTCCATGTGCATATCCATTGTAGGAGAATTCATAGGTGACCGACAACGACTCTAGCCCACATTATTCATGACGGTTCGTAACGAAACCGCCAAGAAGCCACCAAGGCCTACCTAAAACAATACGTCGAGGTCACGAAGGACGAGTCCGTCCACCGCTGGCGCGAACTTGCGGCCTGGCTTGTCGCAGCGGTGTATGGGCGTTCGCAATAGAAGCATCGTGAATAATGTGGGCTAGTTCTTCGAGGAGTCCGCAAGCTAAGATATACGACGGTCTATGACAGCCTCATCGACATTGATCTTGCCGACGAGAACTCACGCAGTCGCTCAAGATCTTCGCGCTCTCCTGGGGACAAATAAAGTCAAAGACGACACGCCCACGATCACGGCCTATGCTGTCGATGCCAGTATGTATCGTATTCCTCCGCAGGCGGTGGTCCTTGTTGAATCAGAAGACGACATCGCGGCTACCGTCGCCTATGCGGTAACACGCGGCATTCCCCTTACGCCTCGGGCAGCCGGGACGAATTTGACCGGTTCTGCCATCGGCTCTGGCATCATTCTTGACGTGTCTCGTCTGAATCGGATCCTTGAAGTGAATCGGGAAGAGAGATGGGCACGGGTCCAGCCGGGAATCGTGCTGGCTGAATTGAACAAGCGGCTCAGCGCGCAGGGGCTGCTGTTCGGACCGGACCCGTCGAGCGGGGACATGTGCAAGCTGGGCGGCATGGTCGCCAATAATTCCTCGGGGCCGCACACTCTTCGCTATGGGTCGGTAAAGGACAATGTTCAAAGTCTCCGGCTGTGCCTACCTTCGTCGTCTTGGATCGAGGCACGAGCCTACGCTCTCAATGATCCGGCGCTCGAGCGTCTGCTGACGACCGTGCCGGCATTTCGTGACATCATGGCGTTGACGAGAACCCATGCGGATCTCATCGCCGCGAAGCGGCCCACGGTCAGCAAGAACAGCTGCGGATACAATTTGTTCGCATTAGCCGACGGGTTAACGCGCGGGTTTTTCGACCTCCCGAAGCTATTTGTCGGCAGCGAAGGGACACTGGGCGTGATGAGTGAAGCCAAGCTCACGTTGGTCGATAAACCCAAGGCCACCATGACTGCACTCATTCATTTCCAGAGGCTCGAAGAAGTCGGCGAGGCCGTGCCTAGGATCCTGACGCTTCAGCCAAGTGCCTTAGAGGTCATGGATGCCAATACGCTCAACTTGATCGGCCGTGGGAAGCATGGCATTCCGGCTGATGCGGCGGCCACGTTGCTGGTCGAGCTGGATGTTGATTCACCCGAGACCGATCTCCGTGAGCGGGCTGACGCCATGGCCGCCGTTTGTCGGCCTTATAAGTTGGCGTCGGAACCGACACTCGCGTTCGATGCCGAACGTCGGGAGCAACTCTGGAAAGCAAGGAAGGCGCTCTATCCGACGCTCTATCGATTCGATCCGAAGAAGAAGCCCATCAATTTTGTCGATG
>NZ_JBLYIG010000334.1:0-3326 GCF_049222245.1 Nitrospira sp. BLG_2
GCGATTTCCAAAACATCTTCAGGTCCCAAGATATAGTCAGGGGTCACAATCAATTGTGAATTCTCGGCCGTAGCATTCACATGCCGCGTTTTAGCATCTGCTTGGCTTGTTGAAGCCGCTGCGGTTCCTCCGGTTTCAGAATGCGCCACTCCGCAGAATGCGGCAAGGGATAAGAAAATCAAACCGCTTGTCAAAAGCCTCATTGCATCCCCCACGTCATGCCTTCCTACTAATTTTCTGCCCATCTTTCGATTGCAGGAAAGCATTCCTTCACAGATGATCTGCTCAGTCCTTAAGCCTAAAACCATGACCAGTGAAGCGCCCTTGTTCGTAAAGCCATCCGGACTCACCAAGACCGTAAATTTTCTTCAGCACGTGAACCTTACGATCGATCAAAAAATAAATTTCAGCCCCACGAAGAAAGCCCCATTGCCGGTTGACTTACTAAAAGGCATCCGTCGCGTCCAACGCACTTCTGCCAGCGTGGGTGTTTCTGCCTGAGTAATAGGAGTAGGCACATATACTTTGAGGACCTGGTCCAGGAGAGGTTCTCGATCCATGAGAACGAGCATGCCTCCGGAGCTGATATTCAGTGAGAGGGCCTTCCCCTGAAGCACCAGACCTTCATGAGAAACGTTGAGGGGCGCCGTGATCTCATAAGAAATGGGCCTCAGAAGGGCGACTCGCTCGCTGTGGTCTCTATTGTTATCCTGTATTGTCCAATCCCAATCACCAGCAGCCACGCCTATAACTCCCTCTAATTTCTCTTGGTTCCCCAAATGAATAAACTCTAAACTCTACTAAATGGCTAAAAACTTGATTAATGTGCAAGAAGCGTGCGACAAATAACATCGAACGACAAGGCGACGCGACTGAAGCCTTAAGAATACGGTTTGTGGAAACGCCTTTCAAGTTGTTGAATATAAAAAGTAAATTCGCACAATACCACAGATCGGTTAATGATCTGTGGTTTCTAGGTAGTGTGAGTCAAGCGGCAACAAACATTGGAGACACTATGATCTGGGGCAATCCTGCACAATAACCTATATGTATACCGTTCTATACGAAAGTAGCAAGTTGACTACCTCGAAAGTGTTAGATACTATTTCCATTGGCACTGCAGATGCTTGATGTTCGGCATAGAGTCGAACTTACCCATTTCAACAACGAATGTAAACAAATATCCCCATGGCCCCTGAGGATTATCCAGGCAACGCTACATCGCAGCCCCAGATTGATGCGATCACAGAACAGCGAGCCGGTCCCGGAATAATTGTATTGTCCTCATCAATGCAATTACTCCACATGAACCGTCAAGCATCGGAGCTGTGCCGGAAGATTAACGAAGCAGAACATGGCAAACAGAACAGCAAGCAAGCACAAGGCGTCCTTCCTTCAGCGCTCACCGAGCTGTCTTCCGAGATCATTAAGGCACTGACGGTTCGCACCGAAGCCAAAGACTGGGAACAGTTTGAAGTGAAGCGTGTAGCCGGAAACTCCGAGCAACCAATTCTCCTCCGGGGTTTTGGGCTCCCGGATCGAGGCGGCATTACTAGCGCCCGCCTTGTTATCACGATGGAAGAAATTGGGCGCCGTCAACAATTTAATACGGAGCAAGCCAAGGAACGGTTTCAATTAACCAACCGGGAGCACGCCGTAGTTGAGCATTTGGCAAAGGGCTGGACCAACAAAGAGATTGCCAATGCCCTGAATATTACGGAGCAAACTGTTAAAGAACACATCAAACATATTATGCGCAAAACAAATTCCACCACCCGTACCGGTATCCTCGCCCAAGTTTTCCGCTCGTAACTCGTTCCCCGTCTCCGATAAACCACACCTGTTGTTCAAACGCACCACCTTTATTGCTAATCCAGCGCCAGTTGTATTTATTGTCATTTAATTTCAATGGCTTGTGAATGATCCACCATGGCCTGAACCTTGCTCACTTCTTCCCTCATGATCCCGAATTCCAAATGGATGTGGATACAGTGCATCGTTTTAGCGTCGCTCGTAGGCGTCATTGCCGGCTGTCAGTCCGACCCAAGCTTCCTCCATCGATCAAGCTTTGCGGAGATGTGGAGAACCTATCAGGCATGCCGGTCGGCTGAAAGGCTAGATGAGCTTGTCGGGCATGCTCGGACGGTGGAAGAGATGATCCTTCACAGGGACCGCGGTGTACTAACTGGCGATCACGATTCAGTTTCACAGGGGACGTTGACGAAATTCATCCAGCCACTCAAAACCAGGCTGGCTGTCGATCCCCACGCTATGAATGCAGATTGCCTCCTCCACACCGGACAAATTGCCTATCGGCAAGGACACATTATCCTCGCGCAGGACATGTTTGGCCGAGTCTTAAGAGACCTTCAGAACTCTGAGTTGCGTTATTATGTCGACGCGGCACGATTCGGACTTCTTCGGATCGATCAGGATTTGCAGGCAACAGCAGACCAGTCGCGTCCCTCATCTTTTCCCAACTAACCCATTTACGGGCTGTCTCCCATTGCCCATTGTACGTTAGATAGCGCACAACTTCCTGTAAAGCTCCTCATACTGCCGAGCTGGTTCTTCCCATCCGACCTGCACTTTCATGCCCGATTCGATTAATCTCTTCCAGTCCGATTCTCTGTAAACCTGTAGGGCCTGACCCAACGCTCGAGCAAACGCATCAGGAGTCGGCTCGTCAAATACAAAACCCGTCGGGGTTTGAGAGTCGTCACCCGGATATCCGGCCACAGTATCAGCCAACCCTCCTGTTTTCCTGACGACCGGAACAGTTCCGTATCGTAAACTGCACAATTGGGTCAACCCGCAAGGTTCATACCGAGAAGGAACCAAGGCGATATCGGCGCCGGCCTGGATACGATGAGCCAATTCCTCATTGAATCCAAGCCGGACACGTACGCGGGTCGGACGCGCTTCCTCCAAGTTTCTTAGCCGTCGCTCCAAGAGAGGGTCGCCCGTCCCCAGCACGACCAACTGAAAATCAATGGACGGCATGTCCTCTAGGGCATCGACAACGAGGTCGATCCCCTTTTGTTCCACAAGTCTCGATACGACTCCAATCAAGGGGTGGTCGCCAACCGGCAACTGCATCTCCTGTTGCAGCGCGGTCTTGCACAATCGCTTCCCTGAATGATCCTGGGCGGAGTATCGGGACGGCAACCACGGATCACGTGACGGATCCCACAGATCGATATCGATTCCGTTCGTGATCCCGAGAAGGCGATCGTGTCGTTCACGTAACACGCCATCCAACCCAAAACCCAGTTCCGGCAGTTGAATCTCCCGGGCATAGGTCGGGCTGACCGTGGTAAGCCAAT
>NZ_JBLYIG010000335.1:0-2456 GCF_049222245.1 Nitrospira sp. BLG_2
AGAAACGGAAAGATGCCCTTCCTGTAGTCGATCTTCGCCTCTCGGAGTTCCTCCTCCGTCTTTCCGACCGAGGCGATCTCGGGGTACGTATAGACTACACTGGGAATTGCCTCATAGTGCACATGGCCATAGCCGCCTGCAAGCGTTTCCACACAGGCGATTCCCTCTTCCGATGCCTTGTGGGCGAGCATCGGGCCTCGAATGACATCGCCGATGGCATAGATTCCGGTTGCGCTCGTGCCGAAGTGCTCGTCCACGGAGATGCGGCCTTGCTCGTCAAGCGTGATGCCGACGGTCTCCAGTCCAAGGTTCGTCGTCACCGGGATGCGCCCCACGGCCACCAACACACGATCACACCGGATGGGCTCGGCACCTTCGCACTCCACAATACAGTGATGGCCCTCCACCTGCGCCCCCATCACGCGTCTGCCGAGGTGAAAGTCGAGGCCCTGCCGTTCAAGCATCCGTTTCGCCTCGGCGGCGATCTCCACGTCCATCCCCGAAAGGATGCGATCCAGATACTCGACGACCGTGACTTTGGCGCCGAGCCGGCACCACACGGACCCGAGTTCGAGGCCGATATATCCCGCTCCAATGATTACGAGATGATCCGGCACGTCGGGATAGCCGAGCGCCTCGGTGCTGGTGCCGATGCGGTCGCCATCAAGCCTGACTCCAGGCAGATTCGCCGGCGCGCTACCGGTCGCAATCAAAATCCGGCGGGCCTTCAGAGCCACGGTTTCCTTGCCGGTCTCGACAATGACCGCCCCGGGCCCCGAGATGCGCCCGTGCCCAACGTACCGAGTGATCTTGTGCTTCCGGAAGAGACCGTCAACGCCTTTCGTGAGACGCTCCACAATCTCGTTTTTCCGTCCCAGCATGGCCCCAAGGTCGAGCGTCACGCCCGCAAGTCGAATGCCGTGCGCCCCGAAGTCACTGGTCTCACCCTCCCGACCCCGGCGCGCCAAGACGCGCCGTTCCGCTGGCTTGGCAACGGAGAAGAGCTCGCTCGACTCGAGAAGCGCCTTGCTCGGGATGCATCCCACACGGAGACAGGTTCCGCCGAGCGCGGGTTCTCGCTCCACGCAGGCCACGTTCATCCCAAGTTGGGCAGCCCGGATGGCGGCGACATAGCCTCCAGGACCGGCGCCGATGATGATCAAATCATGCTCGTCCTGAGCAGCCATCTTTTAGCTCCTTTTCACCGGAATGCGCTCCTTAACCAACCTAACCTTCCTCTAAATCTCCAAGAGAATGCGGGCGGGTTCTTCGATACAGGCTTTGATGTGCTTGAGAAACGTCACCGCCTCGCGGCCGTCCACGATCCGATGATCATACGTGAGGGCCACGTACATCATGGGCCGGAGCACGATCTGCCCGTCCCGAGCCACGGGTCGATCCTGAATCACATGAAGTCCAAGGATCCCGCTCTGAGGGGGATTGACGATCGGCGTCGATAGCAGCGAGCCATACACTCCACCGTTCGAGATCGTGAAGGTTCCCCCCTGCAATTCTTCCAACGTGAGCCGATTGGCCTGCGCGCGGCGAGCGAAATCGGCGATAGCGGTCTCGATTTCGGCAAAGCTCAGGCGCTCGGCGTTCCGCAACACCGGCACCACCAGGCCGCGCCCGCTGCCGATCGCGATCGCGATATCATAATAGTGGCGATACACGATCTCCGCGCCTCGGATCTCGGCGTTCAGCTCCGGAATCAGCTTGAGCGCCTCGATCACCGCTTTCACGAAGAAAGACATGAGGCCGAGCTTCACCGTGTAACGCTGCTGGAAGCTCTCTTGAAGCTGATGTCTTAAGGCCGTCACTCCCGTCATGTCGATCTCGTTGAACGTCGTGAGCAGGGCGGCAGTCTGTTGGGCCTGTACAAGCCGCTCGGCGACGCGGCGCCGGAGCAGGCTCATCGGCACCGCTTCTTCATCGCGGCTGCTCATCGGCTGACGCTGTGCGGACCTAGGCGGAGCAACCTCCGCTTCGGAAACCGTCTCGACCGCAGAGGCGGATGCTTGGGACGGATGCTCTTCCAGACGACGAAGGACGTCTTCTTTGAGCACTCTGCCGCCGGGTCCGGTCGGTGTCAGCTCCTCGACGTTGAGCCGGTGCTCGTTCAAAAGCCGGCGGGCGGCCGGCATCACTCGCGCCGTATCGGGCATCGAGACCGACTGTGGCTTGGAGGCCGGTGTGCTTGCGGGTGTCTCGGCGGAAGTCGCCGGGGTTGTCGCATCTTTCGGAACCGCTGCCTCATCCAGGTACGCGATCACTTCGCCGACGCGGGCCATCTCGCCCTTCTTCTTGAGCACCTTGACGAGAACGCCCGACACGGGCGCGGGCAAGTCGAGTGAGGTCTTCTCCGTCTCGAGCGCGACGATCGGCTCATCTTGGAGGACGACCTCACCCGGCGATTTCAACCACTCGTCTATCTGGACCTCGGTAATTGATTCCCC
>NZ_JBLYIG010000336.1:0-2170 GCF_049222245.1 Nitrospira sp. BLG_2
CCGAAGACCTGCCAGCACCCGGTCACGGAGAGACAACCGAAGCCGGTTCGACCTGGAGCCTCGAGGGAGGACCGTAGGTCTGAGCTGGTTCGGAGTATTTTTCTTTCCTTCCGTTCTTGGTTCACGACCCTACCCCTTTCATCGAGTTGTTCAACCACCCGCGGGGGTGAAGTCGGTGCGAGAGGCCGCATGTCTTCATGCGCCTTCAGCCAATTTCCGCCGCCTCATGGTTGCACGACAGGTCTGTTCCTGTTGTCGCAAATCACCATGGAGGCGCGTCAATGGCAAGTGAGCCTGTCGCCCATACGACTTCAAAGATTGAGGTTTCAATTGCGCCGCTTTTTGCGACTCCCGTCCTAACCTTTATTGCGGAAGAACACGAGCGGCTCAATGCCGAACTTTCACGTGTCATCTTAGAACGTGAGGCCTCCCAACCCGCGCACTCCGATCCGGAAGTGATCGGATGGTCATCACCGCATGATCTCTCCATGTTGGAGTGGGCAGCCCCTGCCATAAACGAACTCCTCGGGCATGTCATCCATATCGCCTCACAGATGACGGAACTCCTTGACGCGTCGGTACGTCACGAACAGTCACTCGAGTGGCGGGTGGCGGAAATATGGGCCAACGTGCAGCGAAACGGTGGCAGTAACGCCGCCCATCCACACCCGGGGAGTTTTTGGTCGGGGGTCTATTATGTCGATTCCGGTGAGATGTCCGACGGATTGAGTGGTGGGGAACTCCGACTTTTCGATCCGAGGGGCTGCCTGCCACGCATGCTGGCGCCATACTTACGCTACAAGATTCCTGCGCTCCATGATGCCGGAACGAGCATCTCTCTGACTCCCTCGGCCGGTCAATGTCTGTTATTCCCAGGCTGGCTGTTTCACGCGGTCAATGTCTACAGCGGAAACGTTCCCCGCATCAGCATTGCGTTCAACCTGGATCCCATGTTGAAGGGATCATGAAGATGGCAAGGAACGGGTATGACGCGTTCCGGCCCGAACCGGGCAGGAGATGGCAATGGTTAAGATTTTCGTTCTAGGCACGTTGGGCAAGGCGGTGGCTGAGACCGAAATTGATCTTGAACTAAATGAATCCATGACGGTGCAACGGTTGGTCGAACATCATCCTGATCAACTCGGAGCTCTTTTGCCCTTTATCCTGAACGGAGAGGTATTGACCACGATCAACCGACGGATCGCGATGCCGGAGTTTCTGCTCAAGAACGGTGATGTCGTGAAATTGTCCTATCATTCACGAAACGTTGGGTACGATGGCGCTCGTGATATTCCAACCTAGGAGGGCGATGCGGCCGTTGTCACCAAAAGTTTGTGGTGGATCAAGCTCTGGCTCGGCTGCACTTTTCGGAGCAGTGCCCGAGGAATCTGTACGTTTATAGGTCTTTCTAAAGCGCGTGGTTCCTCATACCAGGTTGAGATGACGACAGCGGTGGTCTTTCTTACGGCATTCAAGTCGGCGGATTTCCTCCGCAAGGAGTGGCGGAGAATCCGCTTCGTTCAACACAAGGAGTCACCATGGCAATCCTAGCAACGTGTTTGGGATATCCGCGTATCGGCGGCGCCCGCGAACTGAAGAAGGCGGTCGAATCGTATTGGGCAACCAAGAGCACGGCGATCGATCTTCATCGCACCGCGGCGGACCTGCGACGTCGGCACTGGTCGGCCATGAAACAAGCCGGCATCGATCATATCCCAGTGGGAGATTTTTCGCTCTATGATCATATGCTGGATATGGCTGTGACCGTCGGCGCGGTGCCGAAACGATATCAAGGCATACAGGACCCACTCATCAGATACTTCGCCATGGCCCGTGGTCTTCAGAGTCCCGAGCAAGGGGTTGATGTCGCCGCTTTGGAAATGACGAAATGGTTCGACACGAATTACCACTACATCGTTCCTGAGCTCGAAGCGGGTCAAACATTCAAACTGGAAGCCTCACAGCTCCTCGCGCAGATCGACGAGGCCCGATCGCTCGGCATCGGACCCCGCCCAGTCATTCCCGGACCCGTCACATTTCTGCTGCTATCGAAAATGGCGGGTGACGCGACGGGCATGTCCCCGCTCGATCTGCTTGAGGCGCTGCTGCCAGTCTATGAACAGCTGATCACCGAGCTGGCCAAGCGGCGCGTGGGATGGATTCAACTCGA
>NZ_JBLYIG010000337.1:0-2864 GCF_049222245.1 Nitrospira sp. BLG_2
GACTGGACGCCGGGAAACTTCCCGGCGACTGTCTCGACAAAAGGCGCGGCAAACAGGACGGGGGTGTCGAGCGGTTCCAAAAGGGTAGTCTGCCGGATGGTTTCGCCGGGCGGGGAGGGCTGGTGAGATCGATTCCCGCGAAGAACAAACCGCCCCATCCCGTCTTCGCTCACGGCTCGCCGATAGTTCAGCCGGTTTGTCCAGGTCTTGCCATCGTATTGATCGAATGCCACACCGCGGAGGTACAACCCGGCCGCTTCGCGCCGCGCGCCATCGGACAATTCAACCCGCATCACGATGCTGGGATCCCGCTTGACGGGGCCGATTTCCCCCAAGTTCACCGTTTCCGAGAATCCCGACGTGCGGATGTTCTCCCCGAATCCTTTTTGATAGAACCCCGCGCTGACCCGTGGAATCGCAAAGAAGATCGCCAACGTCAGGCCAAACGTTGCAAGGGCAAGCCCGTTGGCAAGCCAAAAGAGTTGCGGTGTCACATAGCCGGTTGATGGATGACGTGGCGCCCGAAAGGGGGCCGGTGGCGTGAGCGTTCCGGTTTCCTCCGGATGCTTGGTCAGCTGAAACAGCAATAGAGTCCATACCGCGGCTAACAGATAGAGCAGGAAAATCGGGAGGTACCACAGATCCGTCGTGAGGGACCCGGAAGTCAGGATCGCCACGAGGCTGATGGCGTAGAGATGCAAATAGTCGCGACGAAGCTTGAGGTTGAACAGTTTGATGATCATGAGGACCATGAGGAAGTGAATGCCTGCCGGAAGGAGCTCACCCGAGATCCACAGCAGATCCACCCAGAATCCCAGAAAGCCGGCGATCACGAGAAGATTCCATCCGCCGGGTGAAATTGGAGGGACCGCCGCGAACCGCTCCGTGGATATGCTTCCTCCGTTCCGTAAGAACGCCACGATCAGAGCCGCCCCGGTCAGCGCAGCCAACCATTCCGGCAGACCGGCTCCGAGCGTCAGCCCGATGAAGGAGGTGGAGGCCAGCCAAATTGACGCGAAGCGAAGGGCCTGATCAAATGGCATGCGATGCTCCGGCGATGACGGCTCCGTCGATCATAATGGTGGGGTGTCTCGGCTCTGTATCCTCCGGTCCCAGCCAGGACTGCGCGACAATCATCGTTCCTCCTTGGGCATCCAAAGGCTCCCGGGGCTGGTTTCCCGGCTGGAGGGATTCCACATGAGGAGACTGCCGTTCACAGAGGGCGAGCATCCGAAGAAGTTCCAAGAAGTGGAGATCGCCTTGGCCGAATACCGAGCGGGACGATCCTACGACCAACTGGAGACTGTACCCGCGTTGCGCCAAGAGCCGAATGATGGAGGCTGCCATGGACACAGCCTGTTCGAATACGGTGTCGTGGCTCGCCGGGGCGACGGTCGGTACATACACGACGGCACGGCGTTGGTCTTCGGCTTCGGTTTCTCGGACCGTCAATTGGGACGTCCGCGCCGTCGTCGGCCAGTGAATCTTTCGCGAGTCATCACCGGCTTGATACAGGCGAAGGTTGTACAAATCGTTGCCGTGCCCCCACCGGTGGACGCTGTGTTCCGCCCCGGCGGTAAGAAGACCTTGCAACAACCTCTCATTGATCGGCTTGAGCTCCGGGCACACGATGACCGTATCCCCTAGCTGATAAAACGCTCGTTTCATGAAGAGTCCGAACGGAAACTCCGTCCCGACGCAGACCCCGTCCAGTTCAAGACGGCCGCGCCGCGAGGCAACGAGCGAATACGACAGCAGCCGGCTCGCGCCCGGAAGGAGTTGACGAATCTCGAGACTCGGTTCCAACTCCCGGCCCTCGCTGACATCGAACAGCCTCAAGGAAAAGCTCGGGAGCCGGGACTTCCCGTTCTTCACGACCAGCGTGGCGGTGGCCGATTCATTCACGATGAGATGATCGGGGAGATGGCGGTGGAATTCCAGCCGGCGCAAGGAGTGTTCCGCCACGATTCCCGAGATCAAAATGAGGCTCAGCATCATCGCGAGCAACAGATAGAAGAGATTGTTGCCGGTATTGATCGCCGCGATGCCGATCGCCAGAGTAAAAAGCAGGAATTGAACGCCTTCTGACGTGATGCGCGTCGAGCGCCGGCGAAACAACCGTGGGGCCATGGAAGGGTATTGAAGCGGCATGCACCACCAGTCCCCCGTCGGGACAGGGGCTTCGTGAAGACTTACACAGGGACGGGAATCGTGTCGATGAGATCCTGGATGATCCGCTCAGCTTGCTCGAAACTTCGCTGACTCACACCCTGCGCGCGGGCGACCATAATGCGGTGAGACAGCACGATGGGAGCCAGCTCCTTGATGTCGTCCGGTAGACAATAGGTCCGGCCGCGAACGAGCGACAGCGCTTTGGCGGCCCGGCTCAACGCCAAGGCGCCTCTGGTGCTCACCCCCAATGACAAGAGGTCCGACTGCCTGGTGCTTTGGACAATGGCCAACAGATAGTCCGTGATGCTCTCCTCCATGAGCACATGGTCGACTCGTTCCTGGAGCAGCAGGACATCATGCGCCGCCAGCAGCGGTTGGAGCTCCTCCGCCGGGTGGAGCGATTGCGGCCGGTCGAGGACCTTTTTTTCTTCTTCCGGCGAGGGATAGCCGATGCGAAGCCGCATCAAGAACCGATCCAGCTGTGACTCCGGGAGGGGAAACGTGCCGTGGTACTCGGCGGGGTTTTGCGTCGCGATGACCATGAAGGGTTGATTCAAAGGATACGTCTTATTGTCGAACGAAATCTGCGCTTCGCTCATCGCTTCCAAAAGACTGCTTTGCGTCTTCGGCGTGGTCCGATTGATTTCATCCGCGAGCACGATGTTGGCGAAAATTGGACCAGGCATGAATTC
>NZ_JBLYIG010000338.1:0-2216 GCF_049222245.1 Nitrospira sp. BLG_2
CCCGAAGGAGGTGGGGAAAAGCACCTGCGCTCCGTCCAGCTTAACCATGCTCTCCATGGTTTTTTGGACCTCGATGGTCTCCGGCACTTTTTCTTCATCGAAGGCCTTCACCCAGTCGAGCTTGGCGACCGCCGATTTGCCCTCGAAGTGCGCCTGATTGTACCCATAATCGTCGCGTGGGCCCACAAACACGAAACCCATCTTGACTTTGTTCGATGCGCCCCAGGCTTGACCGATCCATTGCACGTTGCCCAACATGCCCAACGCCCCTGCAGCCGCAGTCCCCTTCAGTACTTGGCGTCTCGTCAGTTTGCGTGATTCGGACATATGTCCTCCCTCAGAATGAGATGTATATGGCGGCACACATTACTTCACGATGAACGTTCCCGTTTCGCCGGCCAGGGCGCGACCGATATTCTCGGGGTTGGTGATCAATCCGGTCTGCCCACCTCCTTCTAGGAATTCGATCACCGCCTGAATTTTCGGTCCCATGCTCCCCTTGTCGAATTGATTGTCCGCATAGTGCTTCTTCGCTTCCGCGACCGTCATACGATCCAGCCATTGCCGAGTAGGTTTGTTAAAGTTGATCGCCACTTTTTCGATGCCAGTGGATACCATTAATAAGGATGCGCCGATGCCACGAGCCAACAGACTCGACGCCAAGTCCTTGTCGATGACGGCTTCCACGCCATTCAGATTCCCTTGTTCATCCTCCATGACGGGGATGCCACCGCCTCCACAGGCAATGACCACGAATCCTGCTTGAGCCAAGGACTTGATTGCGGCAAGTTCAAGGATGGTCTTCGGAATCGGAGAAGGGACCACCCGCCTCCATCCTCGACCGGCGTCTTCCTTGACGATCCAGCCCTGCCGCCGAGCGAGCCGCTTTGCCGTCTCATCGTCCATATGGGATCCGATGGGTTTGGAGGGATCGGCAAAGGCCGGATCATCACGATCCACCAAGGTCTGGGTGACGAGGGCGACGGCTTTCCGATCGATCCTCTGCTTGCGGAATTCGTTGTACAAGGCTTTCAGAAACATGTACCCGATGCCGCCCTGCAGGTCCGCATCGGCATAGTCCATCGGCACGGGAGGGACTTCCTCCAGGGCCAGCTCGGAACGGCGCATGATGAACCCGACTTGTGGGCCGGTTCCGTGGGTGATCACGACATTCCACCCGGCGGCGATCATTTCCGCGATGTGATGTGTCGTCATGGCGGCCTCCCGGCTTTGATCGGGAATCGATTCATGTTGCTTGTCACGGATCAAGGCGTTCCCACCGACCGCCACGACGGCAAGTTTGTTCGTAGGGCTCATCGGTCTCGTCCTCCCGTTCACGGGCTGCCGCCTAATGAGTGCGCGAGCGCGGACACCGCCTGCGTAAAACAGGCCAAAGGAGCGCGCGTAATGCCGGCGCCGATCTGGCCTATTCCGGCATCCCGATGGGCAATACCTGTATTGATGATCGGTTGAATGCCGGTGTCGACGACTTTCCGGATATCAATGCCGGCCGGCGATCCGGCAAAGTTCAGCGCCGGCAACGTGAAGGCGTTGTTGCGACCGACGGTGATATGCGCCATGGCGCCGGTGTTGTCGATGGCGTCCTGCGGCGTACCGCCGACGAACTTGACGATGGCCGGAGACGCAGCCATGGCGAAACCGCCCACACCCGCGGTTTCGGTGATGGCGCTATCTCCCAGATCGGGCGCTGCGTCGGTCGTGGTGTAGCCGGGGAAGAAGAGTCCGTGAACGATCGGAGCCGGGGCCGTAAACCATTGATTACCGGTGCCGCTGACACGAATGCCGAACTCGACTCCATTACGGGCCATGGCGGTGACCATGCTGCTGCTCGGAACGCCATGAGCCGCGATGAGCATCGCTTTGCAAGCCGCCATGGACAGATTTAAAAAGAAGTGATCGTTGCCGGCGATGAAATCCACGACCGCCGCGACATCAGCGGACGGAGCGCGTGTCTTCAACAACGCTGGAATGAGGCGTTTCAGAAACAGCCCGGAGGCGGCGGCGTTACGATTATGCACTTCGTCGCCCATGTGGAGGGCCTGCGCCATCATGGGCTTGAGCTCTACTCCGCCTAGGATCTCGACGCCGGCTCGTAAAGTTGGCGCGAGTATCTGTCCCATCCATTTGAGGCGGGTGATCACGTCCGGACCATTGGCGCCGAACCTGAGCGCCTTGCCGAGGCCTTCGTTGAAGTT
>NZ_JBLYIG010000339.1:0-5847 GCF_049222245.1 Nitrospira sp. BLG_2
CGAGGGCAAAATCGCCATTCCGCCAGGCGGAACGTTGGAAAAGGGGTCGCTCTATTCCATGTTTATCCGCATGCTGCTTCATAACGCGATGGAAGAACAGAAGCGGCAGGAGGCTCTCGAGGCGGAAGACGACGATGATGAATAGCCTAACGCGAAGCGTATCTCGTGAAGCGCCAATGATCCTGAGAGATAAGTGTATCTAAAAAGATAAAAATGTATCCTACGAGATACGAGCGACTCGATCAGAGTTTTTTGAAGGCGGTGTGAGCCGCCCGGATGGTCTTCTCGATATCCTGTGTGCTATGAGCAGTCGAGAGGAAGGCGGCCTCGAATTGGGAAGGCGCGAGATAGACGCCCTGCTCCAGCATATGGTGAAAAAAACGGCCGTACCGTTTCGTATCGGACTGTTTCGCCGTATTCCAGTCCACGACAGGACCAGGAGTAAAGAAAGTCGTGAGCATCGAGCCGACTCGCGTTTGTGTTACGGAAATCCCTGCCTTGTTTGCAGCCTCGCCAATCCCTTTTGCTAGAACTGCCGATCGCTCGTCGAGTTTTTTGTAAACCCCCTTCATCCGCAACTGCTTGAGGGTTGCCAATCCCGCGGAGACTGCCAGCGGGTTACCGGAGAGCGTACCGGCCTGATACACCGGCCCGACCGGTGCGATGAGATCCATGATCTCTTTCCGCCCGCCATAGGCACCGACCGGCAATCCGCCACCGATGATCTTCCCGAGAACCGTGAGGTCCGGTGTGATGCCGTAGAGTGCCTGTGCCCCCCCATAACCGACACGGAATCCTGAAATGACCTCGTCGAAGATCAACAAAATATTGTGATCGCTGGTCAGCTGCCGCAGTGCCGCGAGGAAGTCGGGGGCAGGGGGGACGACTCCCATATTCCCTGCGATCGGCTCGATGATGATGCAGGCCAGCCGATCCCGGTTGGATTTGATCAGTTGCTGGACTGTATGAATATCATTATAGGGAGCGGTGAGAGTATGTTTGGCAAAGTCTTCCGGTACGCCCGGTGAATCCGGAATCCCCAAGGTAGCCAGACCTGATCCCGCTTTAGCCAATAGATAGTCTCCGTGGCCATGATAGCAACCTTCAAACTTCATGACCCCTGTTCGCTTGGTGAATCCGCGCGCCACGCGGATGGCGCTCATGACGGCTTCGGTGCCGGAGCTGACGAGCCGGACCTTTTCCATGGAAGGGAAGGCGTTTCGTATTTCCCGGGCCAGTAATACTTCCGGCTCAGTCGGTGCTCCGTAACTCGTGCCTCGTCCAGCCGCGCTTTTGATCGCGGTGACCACCGCGGAAGGGGCGTGGCCTAAAATCATCGGCCCCCACGACAGCACATAATCGATATAGACATTGCGGTCCACATCATAGAGCCGCGACCCTTTCGCTCGCGCGATAAAGCGCGGTTGCCCGCCGACCGAGCGAAAGGCCCGGACAGGGCTGTTGACGCCGCCGGGAATGAGTTGTTGAGCTTCGCTGAACAGCTTGGCAGAGCGGGATGTTCTCATAATGGGGGCGCACCCTATCACGCAGGGCGAGAGTCGGTCAAGAAACTCATTGGTTGTGCGATCTCTTCCGAGAACATCGCGCGAGGTCAAAAAATGTCGTAACAGATACCGTTCTATGGATTAGATACGGTGACAGATTTTAAGGTTCGACTCAAATGGGAGTTCCTCTTAATTCTCACCCCCGATCGCTCTTTGGTCTAACGGCGCGATTCTTGCTGTATGATTCTTGTGATTGCTCGATCATTAGAATAGCGAGACGATATGCAAGTCATCTGTTCATGGTGCCGTGGAGAAGGTCGCATCGGACTCGTCGGAGAAAAAGCCCCCCTCGACGATCGCCGGGAGACGCATAGCATCTGCATCGAGCATGAGAAAGCGGTGCGGGCCCGATGGACCGCGTGCCCAGGGGGGATAGGTTCATGTCGAACGTCCGGCGAGAGCCTGAAGGATCGGTCTTCGCCTCTTCGTCTAGTGGTGCGATCGGTCGTGCGGTTCTATGTCGGCTTGAGGAGAGGTGCCCCAAGGATTCATGGGTAGTTTATTCGAATCGGGTGACCCTGCCACAGCTCGTTGAGAAAGTCTTATTTTCTGGGTCGCTTGGGTGAACGTTTAGGGCTGGGTTTCATCTTGGGTGGCTTCGAATCGGCAAAAGCGAATTCCTCCAGCTCCCAGCGTTTGCGTTTCGATTTCTCCTGCTCGGCAATTATAAACACGACATGAAATGGGGCGCGCCGACCTTCGGCGGTGTGTCCCTTGCTCCAGGCCTCGCCGGCGTCATTGAGAATTTCCAGCAATGTTTCATACTCTTCTTCATCCTCAGGAAGCACGGCTTGTGTGTCAGTAATGAGTAAGATGTATCCTTTGGCCGGAAGCCACTCTAAATCGGCCAGACACTCCTCCAGCGCGTCCCAGTTGTGTCCGAAGTAATCCGGAAAGGCGAGTGCCCGTGCGAACTCATCGAAGAGACCCGATGGAGTTCGGCATTTCTTCCCTTGAATGGTGCGCACGGCAAATCCCGGCGGCGCTTTCACCAACGCCGAGGTGGTGGTCCCTCGAGGGACGACAAGAAGAGCCGACCAGGGGGGTGCGGCGTTGCCAAGATGAGCCTGTAAGGTAAGGTCTCCCGCCATAGAGCTATTCGCCGATTTGGACGTTAGTTAAGAGGCATAAACGTTCGGTAATGGTCTCCGGTATAGTAGGCCTTCCCGTTTCGTTGCTCGATGACGATTCGCTCGGCATCGCGCCCGCGCCCTCGAATCTTTGGATTGACATCATACTCTCGATAGTAGCCTCGCGGAAGGCGTCGTTCTCGGTTTTGGAAGTCACGGCCTCCGATGTAACCCGGGAGCGGTACCCCACCGCGCTCTTCGAGCCGTTTGAGCAGATCGTAGGCTTTCCGTGGAGGTGGTGTGCGCGAGGCCGGCGGTTCTATTTGATCCGGAGGGCTGACAAAGGTGTCGGCATTCAGAGGTCCGTCGGCATGGTCGGTAGCGGCGATGGAGACCGACGACACCAGGCTGAACATGCACAGCAGGGCGATGAGAAGACCGATGAGCCGAATCCTTCTCCATCGAAGGGTGGACACAGCCTCTTCTCCCTTGGCAAGACAGTGACCCGCAAGGCGACCGTAGCATTCACTTTTGAAGAAGGTCAAACAATGTACGAGCCATCACCTCGTTACCTGGATGTCTCCAGTCCCGTTTGCTAGAATGAGGCAGCTTACACGGACATCAGAAGAAAACGGTGCCGGACCACGCCCATGGGTCATCGTGCGAAACCTGCGTGTGTGATATCCATCCGGTTAGACGCGTGATACCTTTACTCAGGTGCCTCGTCCATTACGTTGTCGCTCTGGCCGTCCTCGCTCTGGCCGTTCCTTCGAGCGCCCAACTGAGTCCGAGCGGTTCGATGAAGCGATCTCCGGCGGAAGTCGTGAAGCGGTATGTTCTGTTGGACCAGAAGGGGGCTCGTTTAGACGCTCCATCATTCGACACGTTACTTCCCTATATTGATTGGAGAGAAGAACCTGTATGGGGCCGTATCGTTGTCGTCCAGGAATCAACAGTCCCGGAGGACTATCGAAAATGGGAGATTCTCAACAATCTGGAAGTGGTCATCCCTGTCACGTTTCACGTACGGGGGGCGGTCTATCTAGAAACCGCAACCTTCGTGCCCGAGGAAACGACGGAAGAAGTTCGTTTTCACGTGAAGGTTGTGAAGAACTATTGGCGAATCGTTTCGCCGATCATCCCGCCTCACGTCGGACTGAAACGAATGGTGAGCTTCGCACGAGAGGCGGAAGTCCATGAACAAGACGACGCGCAGCGTACCCTGCTCACCACGCTCATCGACTCCCTGCGAAAGGCTAGGTAATGGACAAAACACCCGTTGATTTGTTGATTTTCGACTTGGACGGTACACTGATCGAATCGAAGTGGGACATCGCGCAATCCGTCAACTGTACCCTCGCCGAGCTTGGATTACCAGAACGCCCCATTGAGGAAATTTTCGGTTTTGTCGGCGATGGCGTCAAACGGTTGCTGCGTCTTGCAGTCGGGGAGGGAAATCAGGCCAGATTCGAAGAAGCGTTGAAAGTCTTTCGAAGGCATTATCTCGAACATTGCTTGGACCGGACAAGCTTCTATCCCGGTATTGAGCCGATGCTGCAACATTTCGCCCACAAAGACAAGACGATTGCAACCAACAAGTCGATCGAATACACCCGCGTGATCCTGAACGGTCTGGGCCCGCAACATTTCCGGTACATGGTCGGCGGAGACAACGGGTTTGGGCTCAAACCGGAACCGGGGATGATATTACACATCCTGGAAAAAATAGGCGCGCCGAAAGAACGGACGGTCTTGGTCGGCGACAGCACGAATGATATCAACGGAGGGCATAACGCCGGCATTCGTGTCTGTGCCGTCGGGTATGGCATGGGAAATCGAGCAAAGATGGAAGCTTGTCAACCCGATTGGTTCATCGAAAAGCCGGAACAACTCATGGAGATTTTTGTATGAAACAGAGGTCACGGTTAAGACCAAGGCTGAGAAAAGATCCTATTTTCAGGCGAAGAAGGTTTTTTGTTTTTTGCCTGACCCTCGCGCTGATTCTTCACCTCAACATTGGCGTACTCTTTGCGGCCGCACCGAGTCTTGCCGAGCGAGTGATTGAACACAGGCTCGCGAACGGATTGACCATCCTCATGGTCGAACGGCATCAGACGCCTGTCGTTTCCATCAACATCACCTTCGCAGTGGGCGGCATCAATGAACAGTTCGGGCAAACCGGTCTCGCGCATCTCTATGAGCATATGGCTTTTAAAGGCACACGGTTGGTCGGCACGACCAACTATGAGAAGGAAAAACCGATTTTGGACGAACTTGCATCGGTCGGGGCCGAGCTCGACCAGCGGGAGCGAGATGTAGCAACCAAAGGAGGCGCCGCAGCGGCTGATGAGCGGGCGACGATTGAATCGCTTCAGAAGCGATTCTTAGACCTACAAGCTCAGGCCTCGCGTTACGTTGTCGGGAATGAGATGGCTCTGTTGTATCAGCGGCACGGCGGGGTGGGACTCAATGCATCGACGGGCAAAGACGTGACGCGGTACATGATCAGTTTGCCGTCCAATCGGTTGCCTTTGTGGGCGGCCATCGAGTCGGATCGAATGGCCAACCCTGTATTGCGCGAGTTTTACAAGGAACGCGGTGTCGTGATGGAAGAACGGCGCTTGCGCAACGACGACAGTCCGCACGGCCTGTTGTTCGAAACCTTCACATCAACTGCATTCCGGGCCCATGGTTATGGAGTTCCGACCATCGGATGGGGGTCCGATATCCTGTCCTTAACACCGGCCGATACGGAAGCCTTCTTCAAGACACACTATGGTCCCAATCGCGCCACGATTGCTCTGGTCGGAGATATCAATCCGAAAGAAACGATTGCTCTGATCGAACGGACGTTCGGGAAGATTCCTGCCGCGCCGCCATCGCCTCCTTTGGTGACGATCGAGCCGGAACAACGGGGCGAGCGACGAGTCGAGGTGGAGTTCGACGCGGAACCGGCTATCGTCATCGGATACCATAAGCCGGCGCTAGGGCATCCGGATGATGACGTGTTTGACGTGATCGACGCGGTGATGAGCGACGGACTCACGTCCCGGCTGCATCAAAAGTTGGTCCGCGAGAAGCGGCTGGCTGCCTCAGTCGGGTCGGATGCGAATCATCCGGGCGTGCGTGCGCCGAACCTATTCATTCTCACTGCTACGCCGTTGGCCCCTCATACGACGGCGGAAGTAGAAGCCGCCATCTATGAAGAGATC
>NZ_JBLYIG010000340.1:0-10035 GCF_049222245.1 Nitrospira sp. BLG_2
AGGCACGAGACGCGAAGGTGACCGATCTGCCCCGTGGGCTTGGAGGACCACCGGGTGTGGAAGCTGATGAAGAAACCGGCGGCGGACCGGGGCGACGCAACACAACCACCGTTACCGCCGGGTCACGCGGTAGGGCGTTTATCAAGCCAGAGGAGCGCCCTTCGGTGGGAGAGCCGCAGCGACGCGCGCGGAAGCCGAGGAGTCGGAAAACGAAACGTACCCCCAAGTCGGGAAACATCGGTGAGTGAGGCGATCGGCGCGCATGGTGCTTGTGGTGGCGAATGCCGGCGATGCAGTCGCGAGTGCCTTTGTCCGACGGTATGCGCGACAGGGTGTTCGATTGCTCCGGCCAGGCGACCTTTCGCGGTCGGGTTGGAGGTATGAATCGGGTGACCATGCCAAACCATCGCAGGTCGTCGTCGCAGGGCGTGTGTGCCGGGAAACCCAGCTCGCAGGAGTCATTACGCGGCTTGCTTCAGTGGCGCCGGCGGATCTGCCGCATATTGAACCCGCCGACCGAGCCTATATCGCCCAGGAGATGCAAGCCTTTCTCTTGGCGTGGCTTCACATGCTCCCTTGTCCTGTGCTGAACCGACCCACTCCGGTATGTTTGGCTGGTGAGTGGTGGTCTCCCCAAACGTGGATTCACAAGGCCTGTCGATTGGGCGTCCCGGTAGCGAGAAGCGAATGGTACGTTGGGCGAGGCCGGTGCATGAAGGCGATACGGCCGGTCAGGGAACATCCTCATGCTGCGAGCATCACGGTTGTGGGATCACAGATCATCGGCAATGCCGTTCCGCGTGTCGTGCAGTATGCGACAAGGCTGGCGCAAGCGACGGAACTCGATCTTGTCACGGTCCGCTTTTCATCTCCCAATAATGACGCGCGGTTTCTCGATGCCAGTCTCTGGCCAAATCTTGCCGATCGAACGATTGCGGCGGCGGTCATGCGGCATGTGAGGCGGCAATGTCCGCCGGTTTGGAGAGAAGTGGTGCCGGCATGATTCTCTTGTGGGGGCTGCCGGAAGATGATCCGCTGGAGGCGGTCTTTCGGGCGCTTCAGCTGAGAGGGGCACCGATGATCCTGGTCGATCAGTACGAGGTGCTGAATTCGTCACTAAGACTCCGCGTTGCGTGCGAGGTTGAAGGGCTGTTGCGTGTCGGATCTCAAGAGATTCGGCTCGAGCAGATCTCGGCGGCGTACATTCGTCCATACGACTCCACCGGGTTGCTTCGCGGTCGCGAAGCCCATCCACAGTCCTCCGCCTATCGGCATGCGATGGAATTCGATGCGTGTCTGCGTGCCTGGCTCGAGATGACGCCTGCGTATGTCGTGAATCCAATGCGCGCCATGGCCGGAAACAATTCCAAACCTTTCCAAGCGACACAGATTCAGGCGATGGGGTTTCGAAGTCCCGAGACGCTTGTGACAACCGATCCGGACACGGCACGGGCTTTTTGGGAACGTCACGGCAGAGTGGTCTATAAGTCGCTGAGTGGCGTGCGCAGTATCGTTTCCCGGCTCTCTTCAGCGCACATGAGGAGACTGGGCGATATTGTTTGGTGTCCGACACAGTTTCAGCAGTATGTGCCGGGGGCCGATGTGCGGGTACATGTCGTGGGGAATCGTCTTTTTGCCTGCGAGATTCTCTCGGATGCCGATGACTATCGTTATGCGGGAAGGGAGGGGAGATCTGTGGAGATGCGGACCTATGATTTGCCGCCGGACTGCGCAAACAGATGCCTGGAGCTGTGTGAGGCAATGGATCTTGCGGTGGCCGGCGTCGACCTCCGCCGGACGCCGGACGATCAGTGGTATTGCTTTGAGGTCAATCCGTCACCGGGATTCACGTATTTCCAGATGCAGACCGGTCAATCCGTCGATCAAGCCATCGCCGAGCTGCTTCTGCAGGTACCCATGCCGGTTAGGCACCGAGAATGATCAAACGAGGGGAGGATTGCCCTTATCCCGATAACACAGCAACCCATCGATCACAGCGGCGAAGGGCGTGAGCCGGTGTTGGTCTGCTTTCGTTTCCGACATGATATGTCGGACTTCCCAGTCCCTCGTCACGAAAGCGTCGGCGATCAAGGATCGACGGCACCGCCGGGGCACGGCTTCCGCGCACATGATCGCCGCTTTTTCCTGTCTCGCGCGGTATGGATGTATGGTTTGTGGGGATGTAGAGTGAACATGCTAATCTAGCCAATGGCTAGCTAGAATAGATAGTGTCAGCTAGGAGGTCGATGATATGGCCGTCACAGTGGGTCTGGCGGAAGCGAAGGACAAGCTTTCCGAATTGATTGGTCGAGTCGCGCAAGGAGAGGAAATCACCATCACGCGGCATGATGCGGCCATCGCCAGGCTAGTGCCCGCGAAACGGCTGAGTCGGGAAGAAGTCGTGCAAGCGATCGAGGGGATTCGGGCGTTGCGTGCCAAACATCGTGTCAAATTGACCACCGAAGACATTATCGCGTGGAAGAACGCCGGGCGACGATGAGTTTTGTGCTCGATTGGTTGTAGCCCAACATTGGGTTCTTGAAGTTGGCAACGTGCTATTGAATGCTGAGCGATCCAAGAAGAAGACGGCGGCTGATACGACGCTGTTTCTGAATTTGTTGAACAAGCTTGCCATTGAATCGGATGCTCATACAGGACACCATGCAACGACTACCACTCTTGCATTAGGGCGGAGGCACAAACTGAGCAGCTATGATGCGGCGTATCTTGAGTTAGCGATGCGTCTTGGCCTTCCGCTTGCCACCCTCGATAAGAACTTGCGAAAGGCGGCGCGCGCCGAAGGCATCGCCGTCTTGCCGGAAAAAAATACCCAGATAAGGCATTGGCCGAAAACAAACGAGCCGCGCATGCTTCAACGCTCCGGCCGAGGAGCCTAGAACCCGTTTCACCCATTTCGATGAAGAAGACCAGGCCATGGACGTCGCTAGGGGAAGAGACTTCCACTGTTCGGTCCAGGATACCGCAGCTCTCCGTTTTCCACCGCAGCGAAGGGCGTGAGCCGGTGTTGGTCTGCTTTCGTTTCCGACATGATATGCCGGACTTCCCAGTCCTTTGTCACTAAAGCATCGGCGATCAAGGATCGATGGCATCGCCAGGGGACCGCTTCCGCGCACATAATGGCCGTCTTGTTGTTCGCACCAAACGCCATAAGCTCTTTTAGCGCCTCGCTGAACGGTTCCGTCTGCATATAATCCGCATAGCCGCGAAAGCTCGCGTTGCGCCAGCCGATGTTGATGGAATCCTTCTTGGGCTTGCGTAATCCGCCGAGACTGCCTGAATGCCGATAGTGAATAGCCGCACCGCCCAAGCTCTTCGTCAACGTTTCGGTGTTGAATTGCGGGTTGTAGCGCGAGCGAGGAACAGTCCGCACGTCGACGAGCTGTTGGATACCATGCGCTTTCAGCAGCGATACGAATTCACTGATTGGTCTTGTCGAATGGCCGATGGTCCAGAGAATATTGGACATGGTCCGATCATCTTTCGGCTGCTTCCGCCGCCCATTGGGTCAACGCTTCCACGTCTTCGATCACGTCAATCGGTACTTCATAAAAGGATGTGAGTGTCTGCTTGGCATTCGGGCGAAACGGCTTCATGCCATGCTCTTTGTAATTGGGGACGGTGGTCGCAGTCACTTTGAAGTAAAGACGGCCTTTATGAATGATGCCAAAAAACGTGGCTTTCTGATAGAGACCATAGCCGCCGAACATGGCTCGGCACGTCACATGGTGAAGATCGGTCAGCTGATCCAGGATGAAGTCTTTGAAGCCGTCGTGCTTCGCCGGCATGTTTCATCCGGGCTTGCGCCCTGCGACCATTCGAACGGCGATCGGGAAGGTGATGCGAGCCCCACGCTGGAACTGCGAAGCAGCTTCGATGATAAGGCGTTTTACCTCCAGCCGTTGCGCCTCCGACAGCGTGGCCATCAGATTTTGGACCGGAGCTGCGATCTCCATCAGGCTCGTATAATAGTCATCAGCTGAGCCGTAGGACCATTCTCCAAGAAACTCCTGGTCAGTGAGGTCTGTGAGACCGGATTTCTCCAGCATGCCGGCGAACTCGCCGGGTGTGGCGAGACGGAAAATGCCTGGCGCCATTGGGTCCGCCGGCGGCAGGTCGATCACCTGTTTGACGGCAGCCATCGCGGCGGTGATGGAAGGATTTTTTTCCGGAGCGGACCAGACGGCTACCGAGACCCAGCTTCCCGGCTTCAGGACACGCGCGATTTCGGCGGCAGCTTTGGGAATTTCTGGGAGAAACATGAGACAGAAGCGGCTGGTGACGGCGTCGAAGGAAGCGGATTCGAACGGGAGCGCGGTCACATCGCCGACCCTGAACGTCACATTATGCAAGCCTAGTCTTTTTGCCTTTTTCTCGGCTACAGCGAGCATATGTTCGGCGAGATCAATGCCCACCACGCTGCCGTCCGCTCCGACAGTTTGGGCGCCGAGGAGCGCTGGATAGCCCGTGCCCGATCCCAGATCCAAGACGTGAAGTCCGTTGCGCAGTCTGGCGTCGGCCACGAGCCGGTGGTTCAGGAACGCCATCTGTTCATCGAAGAAGCGATCCCATTTTTCCCAGCCGCCTGCAACACGGTTCCAATCCTTGCGTTGACCGTCAATGACTTGTTCGGGTGATGGCGTTGCCATGAAGTTACCTCAAGGCTTGCAGAGTCTGGCGCATCTCTTGGAGTTCGGAGACAAAGAGGTCCAAGTGTTGATCGCGCTGCGGCTGATCATTCTTGAATTTCCATAATCGTTTGAAGATCGTTCTGAGTTCCTTGTTATGTGTGACGGCCAATGCGTAGGCCGGTTGCTCTTTCACCGACTTTTCGACGTGGCACATGCCGTTATCGATCGCATGGAACTGATTGTGCAAATCGTCGAGAGATTGATCGACGCCTTTGCCTCCCTTGGCGGCTTGAGCGGAGGTCTCCGCCATAGTCGTCAGATTGACGAGGGTATCGAGGCCCGTTGCTCCCTTCGCTTTCTCGGTAAATTCCTTTGCGTGGGGATAAAAGAGGTAGCTGCATCCGCTTGTGCTCAGCAGTAGCAGAACCGCAATTGGAAATACTGACTTCCAGCTCATATGTCCTCCTTAGTCAACGGGTGGTTTCGAGAGAAAAGTCCCCGCCGTTTGAATGGAAACCGTGAAGCTTCTCTCTCTGCTGAACGCTCTTAGACCGTGACGGTCACTGTCTTGATCGCGGCCTTTACTTGGGCGGCCATCTCCGGTGGAATCGAATCCAGCTCATGACATTGCTTGGCGTGGGTGGCGACCAACTGCATCAGTTCCGACTCCGTCTCCGCTCTCACCTGGAATCCGCAGCCGCCCGATGGTTGCACATCCAGACATCCGAGCTGCTTGTACGGTTTGTCTGCCAAGGCTATCTCCCCTTATGAGGATATCGAGCATGTGGAGTAAAAACAATCTATCGCTTCCTGTGCTCGCTGAATAAAAGAATCGTAGTGGATTTGTACGTAACAGATCAACCTCCGAATGGCTCGAAGGCCAGAACGGGTGATTATAATAAACTATGCGACTTGCCAAACTGGTTGATACGGTGACTCGGACCCGCGCGAGCGACAAAAGGTCTGATAAAGTCCGCATCTTGGCCGACATGCTGCTTCTCGCCCGTGCGCGTGAAATCGAACTGGTCGCGTTCTACCTCAGCGGTTCGCTCCCTCAAGGCAGAATCGGTGTCGGCTGGAGTCTCATTCAACAGGCGATGGCGGGCAACGAATCCTCGATGGAACCCTTGTCGTTACAGGATGTGGACGATGCGATCAGCCGCCTGGCTGCAGAGCGGGGTGCCGGATCGACAGAGCGCAGAGCCGCTGTGCTCGCCCGGCTGTTCAGCCGGGCAAGCACAGATGAGCGGCGCTTTCTCTCGCAACTCTTGATCGGCGAGATCAGGCAGGGCGCATTGGAAGGTCTCCTGCTTGAGGCGATTGCCCGTGCGGCCCGTCTTCCTCCATCCGATGTCCGCCAAGCTTCCATGTTCGTTCCGAGCATCGGTGTGTTGGCTCGTGCCGCCTTGGAAGAGGGAGCGATGGGGATCGGCCGATTCTCGCTGAAACTGTTTACGCCTGTCGCACCGATGTTGGCAAACAGTGCCGGGGATGTGGGAGAGGCGTTGAATCGTCTGGAGGAAGCGGCGTGGGAATATAAGCTGGACGGTGCCCGCATCCAAGTGCACAAAGGCGGTGACGAAGTACGAATCTTTACCCGGCAATTGCAAGATGTGACGCAGCGATTGCCGGAACTCGTCGAATGGGCGAAACATGTACCGGTCCGAGAAATGGTGCTGGATGGAGAAGCATTGGGTTTGCGACCGGATGGCCGGCCCCAGCCGTTCCAGATCACGATGCGGCGCCTTGGTCGACAGAAAGACGTGACGACTCTTCGGAAGGAAATTCCTCTTACGCCGTATATGTTCGATGCACTGTATCTCGACGGTACCTCATTGATCGGTCAGCCCTATCGAGATCGTATCGAAGTCCTGAGTGAAGTGGCTTCTTCTGCAAGAGTCACACAAATACAGACGAGTGATCCTGACCAGGCGCGGACGTTCCTTCAGGCCGCCTTGACGGCCGGACATGAGGGGGTCATGGCAAAATCGTTGAGTGCTTCCTATAACGCCGGACAGCGCGGATTCCATTGGTTGAAGCTCAAAGAGGCCACGACGCTTGATTTGGTGATTCTTGCCGCAGAATGGGGCAACGGCCGCCGAGAAGGTCGGCTATCCAATCTTCATCTGGGGGCGCGAGATTCCGAGAGCGGCCAATTCGTGATGCTCGGCAAGACATTCAAAGGATTGACCGATGAGATGCTGCGCTGGCAGACACAAAAATTGCTTTCCCTTGAGACTCACCGCGACCCCTCTACTGTCTTTGTGAGACCTGAGTTGGTCGTCGAGATTGCGTTCAGTGATATTCAAGATTCGCCTCGATATCCGGCCGGTCTCGCGCTCCGCTTTGCTAGAGTGAAGCGGTACCGGACCGATAAGACAGCCAATCAAGCCGACACGATTCAAACCGTGACGGAATTATTCAAGAGCCAGCGGGCGTGACCCGCCAGACCTGTTGTACTTCCGTCCGGATCGATTCTACAATACTGCCCGTGTGTCCATTAAATGCGTAGTAGACGCGGGAATGCAGAGAATGATTGCAACTAGTTGGAAAGCGCAGAAGGCACACCTAGCCTCCACGTGCTGTCTTTTGGCAAGGCTGAAGAAAGTTGATCAAGCTCTCTGATCGTGTCGGTTCGGCCAAACTGATAACGCGGCTGCAACGACCAGCCATGTAACACCCAGGAGAATCGCCACTATGTTGAGCTCGTACCAGGCATTTATCCCAAGGAATGCCTCATTGAGAAGCAATGCCAGCAGCAACATACCGAATCCAATCCAATTAATAAAACTCAGACCCATGGATTGTCTCCTTTCTAGTGGTGTGATGCCTTTGCCTGCGTTCAGTGAACTCCCGAATGAATGTCCTTTTGAACTGAATGAGAACCCTACATCACTCGAGACTACCTCCTCATGATCTTGAAAAGCTGACGGGTGAACGACATCATGCGTTCTGACGGCGTGGCCCTCCCCACAGTGAAAGCCAAAGTCCAACACCGAGGTACATGACAGCCGGAACAATCACGGAGAAGTTGAAGTCGTACCACACGTTCAAATACACGACCTCATTTAGAAAGAGAGCAAAGAGCAACATCCCAAACCCTACAAGATTGAACCAACGAAAACCCACGACTGGCCTCCTCTCGTTGATGTCACCGACTTGTGAGCAACGATCGTGTTACTGAACCGTCTTCTCTTTCAATTAGGAGGGAATTGTACGGTATTGCTGACAAGAAAAGCTACGGTGAAAATGACGGAACGTCCCATGGCATATTCTGATCTGTGAGTTTGTCAACCGTACACAGTGCCACGGAAGTATGAGGTAAAACTTGCCTAGAATTATCCTTCACTTAGATATGGATGCTTTCTTCGCGGCGATTGAGGAGCGGGATACTCCAGCTTTTCGAGGGGCCCCCCTCGTCGTTGGCGCAGACCCGATGGGTGGAAAAGGCCGCGGGGTAGCCGCCACGTCGAACTATTTGGCACGTGCGTACGGAATTCACTCCGCGACGCCAATTTCGACTGCGTGGCGCTTATCTGAGGCCGCTCGTCGGGCGGGAAAGCCACCGGTGACCTTTGTATCGGTCGACATGAAAAAGTATGCACGGGTATCAGGGAAAGTCATGCGGATCGTACGGTGCTTCATCCCTCGTGTGGAACAGGCCAGCATAGATGAGGCATACGGCGAGGTGAGTTGGACCGGATCATATGAAGAAGCAGAACGGCTCTGCCGCCGTCTGAAAGTGGAGATCCATTCGGAAGAACAATTGACGGCCTCAATCGGTATTGGGCCGAATAAGTTGATCGCCAAAATCGCTTCAGGGTGGCGGAAACCTAACGGACTTACGGTCGTACGCAAGGAAGAGGCCGAGGCGTTTTTGGCTCCACTCCCAATCCGGCTGATTCCCGGTATCGGACCTAAAACAGAAGACATCCTTAAGGCCAAGGGCATCAAGATTGTCGCGGATCTCAGAGCGGTGGCCCTCCATCAGCTCGAAGCCCTGTTGGGGAAACGCGGGGCGGATTTCCATGAGAAGGTTCGCGCACGCGATGATTCACCGGTTGAGGAATATTCGGAGCCAAAATCCATAGGGGAGCAGGAAACGTTCGAAGTCGATACGCTCGACAGTCATACGCTTCTCAATCAACTTGATGAGCTTGTTCGAGGCGTGATTGATCGCTTGCATCACGAGGGATTTCATTCGTTTCGAACCGTCGTGCTGACCGTTCGATTTGCAGATTTTGTGACCAAGTCCCGCGCGCATACATTGGCTATGGCGACTGATGATCATGCGACATTGAGACGGGAAGCCTTGAAATTGATGCTGCCTTTTCTCGATCAGCGTGAAAACCCAAACCGGAAACTCATCCGCTTGCTTGGTCTTCGAGTGGAGAAGTTGACCAATTCCCGCTTGAGTTGGAGTTCGACGCCTACCTATAGCCCTACATTCTGGTGAAGGATCGGCCTTCGGCCATGTATGCTTTCCCATTCACGGTAAAATTATATTCAGAATCAACAAGCTATATTCACCATACATCGGAATGATGAATCCATATCCCTTCGCTGTTTAGTTTCGATACGGTCCCAAACAAGATGTTGCACCGGATTCATGAGCAATCTCGTACGCATGTAAATGCGCTATAGGTATGGCACTTGCTCTATTCATTCCGTGAAAATTGCCGATGGATCTTTGGAGGTATCATGAATATTGGAGCAAATGAAGTTATCCAAGGATTTCCTGTATGCCGCGTAGGGAACATGAACGCTGAAGCTGCTGGGGTCAGTGTTCGTAGAGAAGAGGAGACATATCATTCGCGCCGGCGGGAAGCGCGGGAGAACGAACAGAAGGCATGCAGGTACAGCCTATGCGAATCGTTCGATGGAGAGCAAGTGACCATTGAACAGGGTGTGGTGTATTCTATTAATAGGAGTGAGCATGGGATTCTCGTGTTGATGGGGGGGCGGCCTCGAAAAGGGCAACTGCTGGAACTCCATGTCGCTGAAAGACGATGGGAATATTCCCTGAGTTTGTATGAAGTACAGTGGACGAAAAGAGTGCCTGTTGAGTCTCACGGTGAGCTTTTTCTCGTGGGGTGCCGGCTGGTATTCGAAGCATCTCGATACTGGGCGTTCTAAGTTGTCTTCAGGGTGGAACTTCACTCGTGTCACCATAAGGTCAATCCTGCTCGGTCTCCTTTTATTATCTTACTATCTGATAGCTATCATTCTTGGGATGCCACCTTTTAGTGGTTGAGGAAGGTGGTGAGTGGAACGGGGAATCATCCCGCCGGAGGCGGGCCTCGCCTCACACTTACGTCTCCTATCCCTGAAGCCGATCATGAACGGATTGCCTCCGCCTCTTGACAACTGAAATGTCCGAACGGTC
>NZ_JBLYIG010000341.1:0-3317 GCF_049222245.1 Nitrospira sp. BLG_2
AGGTATTCAGCGGGGCCGGAAAAGTATTAAAAGTATCTGGGAAGCCGCAGTATTTCGTCTCTCAGCGCGCGCAACATATTCACGAGAAGACGTCATCGTCGACGACGTCTTCCCGAAGCATCATCAATACTCGCGACGAACCCCATTCGGATGCCGAACGGTATCGGCGTATCCATCTCATCGTCGGGGATTCCAACATGTCGGAGTATGCCACCTACCTCAAAGTGGGGACGGCCGCACTCGTTTTGTCGATGATCGAGGAGGGATACACGGTTCATGGGTTGGAACTGGAAGATCCCGTCAAGGCGATAAGAGAGGTCTCGCGGGATCCGACGCTGAAGAAAAAAGTGAAACTCGATGACGGCAGGCAGATGACCGCCATTGAAATTCACCTGGTCTATCTCAAGAGGGCAAGGGAATACCTGAATCAACAGGCGCACGACCCCACCCTCGACGATGTGTACGATAAATGGGAACGGATGCTCCAACTCTTGGAAGAAGATCCGATGCAGCTCATCCATCAAGTCGATTGGGTCACGAAGAAACATGTGATCCAATCCTATATAGACAAGAAGAATTGCGGGTGGGACGACCCGAGAGTGTTCCTCCTCGATTTGCAGTTCCATGACGTGAAGCGGACGAGAGGGTTGTATTACCTGATGGAGTCTCGAGGGCTCATCGAACGAGTCGTCGAAGAAGAGGCGGTTCAGCGGGCGATGTCCACCCCGCCTCAAACGACAAGAGCCAAGGTCCGAGGGGATTTCATCCGGTTCGCTCGCGCCAAGAATCGATCCTATACCGTGGATTGGACGTATTTGAAGTTGAACGGGTATTGGGAAGAAACCATTCTCTGCATGGACCCCTTCAGCGCGGTGAATCGACGGGTCGAGGAACTGATTTCCCAAGTGTCTGGAGGGCGGTTTTATCGATGAGGCCGGTGCTGAATCTGTATCACTTTCGACGTGTCATGTCGGTGAGATGCCTGTCAGGTAACGCCTTTTTGCTTGCCGGGTCTCTGCTTATCGGTCTCGTTACGGGTTCTGTACCGACTGCTCAGGGTGCCGATGGCCGTTATACCGGGAAACAGGGAGAAGTTATTGTCGTCAAAGTCCCTGTTGATGATTCAGCCACCCGCGTGCAGGGGAAATTCCTGGGACGTCCCATTAGCTTCTTCCCGGACACGCGACTCGAAGAGCCGAAAGGATTTGTCGGATTGCTCGGGATAGATTTACAAGATGAGCCGGGGACTCATGAACTCATCGTCGAGCTGAAGACGGCCGAGGAGAGCCGCACGCTCCGCTACAGCGTCTCAATCGTCAAAGGGAAGTTCCATGTCGAGCATCTCACGCTGCCCAAAGACAAGGTCGATCTTGATGAAAAGAGCGTGGCGCGCTGGAAGGCCGAGCAAGAGCAGGTGAAAGCGGCATTAGCCACAGATTCCCAGAGCAAACTCTGGCAACCGGGTTTCGTAGAGCCGGTGAGCGGCAGGAGGACCGGTATCTTCGGCAGCATGAGAATCATGAATGGACAGGCGAGGAATCCGCACAACGGCGAGGACATCGGTGCTCCTCTCGGGACCGCCGTTGCCGCGACGAATGACGGAATGGTGCGGCTTACTGTCGATCATATTTTCTCGGGGAAAGGTGTATTCCTAGACCACGGGTTGGGTCTCTATTCGATGTATTTCCATCTGTCCGAAATCCTCGTTAAGGACGGCGATCAGGTGAAAGCCGGGCAGATCATCGGAAAAGTAGGCTCCACCGGTCGGGCCACCGGTCCTCATCTCCATTGGGGGGCGAAACTCAACGGCGCGCGCGTCAACCCCTATGCCTTGCTGGATTTGCCGTTTAAAGGCGCAGTACAGTCGGCCGCTCCTGTGCCGGTTACCCAACCTGCTTCCGGCGTGGGCTCGCCTGCTCCGTAGTGCCGATCGGTTTCAGTCCTCGCCATCCGTATGATTTCTGGTTGACCTCGCCCCACTGCGAGAATACCATTTTGGAATGGGGCATCAGACATGAGAATCTTCTTGTTTATCCTCTCCGTGCTCTCTCTCCTGCTGGCCGCGCACCGATTCTATCTTGCCGAGCATACCGGGCAGCACAAGGGAGGGCTCTTCTTTCTGCTTATCGGCATCCAGCTGCTGATCGCCGCGGCACTCATCAGCGGCCATCGAGAAGAACACATCTCCAAGTCACTGACAGAGGCTGATAAGGAAGACCGCAAAGAACCCGGGCGGAGCGTGGTAACTGCCTCGGAAGAACAAGAGAAGAAGTCGTAAGAGAAGTGGCCTCCCTCGATTGGTTCATCTGGATAGGGTGTGGACCGATGACTACCCAACAGCAGAGAGTATGGAAAGACAGGTTTATGGAACTGTCGATGGCGATGGGATTGTTCCTGCTAGGATCCGTATTGTTCGACGAGCGTTCAATAGCCATGGAGATACCGCCCGATCCGGACGGCGTCCAGCGCGCTGTGGTCGAAGCCGACAGCTATGCGTTCATTCCGAATCACCTCACTGTGAATGCCGGGAAACCGGTCGAATTGACCTTCAAGAGCGTAACCTGGGTCGTGCCTCACAATGTCATCATCGACGATCCTCGATCCGGGTTGAACATTCGGGAAGAGATTCCGGCAGGGGAAAGTCTGACGATCACGTTCACTTCCATGGTCACAGGTTCATTCGCGATCTACTGCGACAAGAAGCTACCGTTCTTCAAGAGCCATCGTGAGAAGGGCCAGGAAGGGGTATTGGAAGTTAGATGATGGTCCTAATGAAGCTGAATTATAGGACAATCGCGTCTGGTCCATAATCGGTCCTCTGAGCGCAAACCTACCGTTTCATAATCCCTCCAGACTTTCACGACCGGTTCGGCTTGATTTATTTGCGGCTATCAACCATCCTTCGTGGGCCAAAAAACAAAACTTAACGGTACATTAGAATGGTTGGAATCGGCATTGTCGAAGGGTTTTTTGGACCTGAATGGTCTTGGACAAGCCGACATCAATTTTGTGAGTCTCTCCGGTCGTATGGCGGAAGCTTTTATATCTACGCCCCTAAGCGAGACTCATACTTAAGAAAGCAGTGGGAGCAGGATCACCCGGCTGACATTTGGAGTGAGCTGAAAAGTTTAAGTCTGAAATGCTATCTAGCCAACGTTGCATTCGGGATAGGACTAAGTCCATTCGAAATTCACTCTCAGTGGAATGAAAGAACAAGAGGATTGCTGCGAGAAAAAGTAAAGAAGTTTGAAGAACTTAACATTACGTACCTTGGTCTGTTCTTTGATGACATGAAGGGTGCCCCGGACTTAGCAGAT
>NZ_JBLYIG010000342.1:0-3028 GCF_049222245.1 Nitrospira sp. BLG_2
GGCGCGCAGGATGTCGTTGGGCCGAATTATACGGCTGCCCGTGGGATTTTTCATGTGAGTCGTGACGGTCGCGAGACGACGATGTTGTACCCTGAGAAGCGACGCTATACCGTTCAGAATCAAATCATGACCGAAGCCGCCATTGACCCGGGGTTATTGCGCGATCTCTATGTGTCTTTGGGAGAACCGCTCGATGACGGGGCGTGGAGTGTGCGGCTCTATCACAAGCCGTTTGTGGATTGGATTTGGGGCGGGTGTTTCATCATGGCGTTGGGCGGGGCATTGGCCGTCAGCGATCGACGATATCGATTGGCATGGCGACGGCAAGAGCCGGTTGTTCCCGCGTCGACACGAACGGCTAGGCGTAAAGTAGCATGAATCGGTTTCTCCTGCCGCTGTCGATTTTTATCGTGGTCGTCATTTTTCTGGGGGTAGGGCTCAAGCTCAACCCGCGGGAAATTCCGTCTCCCTTGGTCGGAAAGGCCGCCCCGGATTTTTCCCAGCCGCAGCTCTACGATGAAGCAAAAGTGTTTTCGCCGGCGGACCTCAAGGGGAAAGTGTGGTTGCTCAATTTTTGGGCATCTTGGTGCAGCGGGTGCAAAACCGAGCATCCGGTGTTGATGGAGTTGGCCAAGTCCGGTGAGGTGCCGATCTATGGGATGGATTACAAGGATCAACGGGACGAGGCCGTGACCTGGTTGAGACGGTGGGGCAATCCCTATCCCGTAGTCGGGGTGGATGATGCCGGCCGGGTCGGCATCAATTATGGAGTCTATGGAGTCCCTGAAACCTATGTCATCGATAAGCAGGGCGTGATCCGTTATAAACAGATCGGGCCGTTGGATCCGGACACAGTTGCCAATAAAATCCTTCCCCTTGTGAAGCAGCTCGAATCGCAATGAAAATGAAATGGCTGATGCTCATAGCGCTGGTCTTTTCCGGGCCAGCTTGGGCTGGGGAGGCCAGGCCGTTGGCTGAGGATCCTGCCGCCGAGGCGCGACTCAAGCACCTCGCCGTCGAACTGCGGTGCCTGGTCTGTCAGAATCAAACATTGGCCGATTCCAATGCTCCGCTGGCAGAGGACTTGCGCCGAGAAGTACGGGAAATGATCGCCAAGGACATGAGCGACAAGGAAATCATCGATTTTCTCGTCGCGCGCTACGGGGACTTCGTGCTGTATCGGCCGCCGCTCAAGGCGACAACCACACTGCTGTGGGTCGGTCCATTTGTCCTATTGACCGTCGGAGCCGCAGCACTTGTCATGACGTTGCGGCGTCGGGCGCGCAAAGTCGTCGATGTGCCGGTGACGGATGAAGAGCATCGACGAGTCGAACAACTATTGACAGAAGGAGGCAAGCGCTCATGACCGCTACATTTTGGTTGATCGTTTCGGCCATGACTCTGTGCGTCCTCGGTCTTCTGCTGAGACCTCTGTTGAAGCGTCCGTCTGCCGCCACGAGCGAACAGGAGAAGACACTGCCGGTCTATCGACAGCAGTTTTCCGAGCTGGAGCAAGATCGTGCCGATGGGTTGCTGACGGACGAACAGTATCGAACGGCGAGGAGCGAGTTGGAACGCCGTGTGCTAGAGGAGGCGGGCGGCATCGAAACGCCGACCGTAGCGACGGGAGGACTTGTGAATCTTCGGGTCGTTGCGCTCTCTTTGGCCATGATCATTCCGGCCGCCAGTGGGGTGCTCTACTGGACATTGGGAAATCCTGCCGCGATGACGCACCCCGTAGTATCAGCATCGTCCTCTCGAGGCGGCCCCGGAGATGATCCTCAGATGGCCGACAGCCTCAATACTCTCATTGAACAGCTGAGAAAGAAACTGGAGCAGAATCCCAACGATGCAGTCGGATGGGGACTCTTGGCCCGATCCTACATGGCTATGGAGCGGTATGCCGACGCAGTGCCGATTTTCGACAAAGCCACCAAGCTGGATCCAAACAATGCGAGTCTCCTTGCCGACTATGCGGATGCCCTCGGAGTGCATCAAGGGCGCAAGCTGGATGGCAAACCGGAGACGTTGATTCAAAAAGCTTTAAAACTCGACCCGCACAACGTGAAGGCGCTCATGTTGTCAGGGACGATCGCGTACAACCGAAAAGATTTTGCGCGTGCCGCGAAGGAGTGGGAAGATGCGCACGCCTACCTTCCTCCCGACGATCAGGAGTCGGCGGATCAGCTGAAGGCCAGCATTGCCGAAGCCAAGCGACATCTGGGAGGCCCCAGTAAGAACATGTTGGTCGCGAATCCGCCGATGGAACAGGCCAAGCCCGTCAAGCCGGCGACGCAATCCGGGCAGTCTCGGGCGATAACGGGTAAAGTGGTGTTGGGGCCGAATCTGGCCAGCAAAACCTCTCTCCCGGATACCTTGTTTGTGTTTGCGAAGGATGTGGCCGGTCCGCCGATGCCGGTGTCGATCGTGCGGGCGTCGAAAAAGGATCTGCCCTTCACCTTCCGGCTGGATGACTCGACCAGTCCCATGCCGTCAAGAAAGCTCTCGGACATCGACACGGTGGTCATCGTGGCGCGTTTGTCTAAGTCCGGAAAAGCAATGCCTGAAAGTGGCGATCTGGAAGGTATGAGCCAGCCGGTCAAGCCAGGAACCGATAATATCACCGTTGTCATCGACCGAGAACGACCGTAGGTATATTTATCATTTTTGGTTCTCTAAGAAATTATGTGGTGCACGGAAAACTCTTGACAGTCTGGAAGGGCTAAGCTATATTTCGCCGCCATTCTTTAAAACTTGCGCAATGAACACGGATAAAAATAAAAGTAGAGTAGAAGTGTATCGAGTGAACTTTTTGAAGGACAGTGCGCGCTGTTCATCAAACGGAAGGAGTAGAACTGTTATGGTGAAGAACATGGTGAAGTATGCACTGGTCGTCTGCGGCGTGTTTACCGCTGTTCAGGCGCAGGCGAATTTCCCCACCGTTCCGAAGGAGACCTACGAGGCGTTGAAGCTCGAGCGGTCGGCCTCGCCGAAGGAACTGTACGAGGCGTTGCTCAAGCGGTATCTG
>NZ_JBLYIG010000343.1:0-3661 GCF_049222245.1 Nitrospira sp. BLG_2
GGACGATGACGTTCGGATGGAATACCTGTATTGATGACCGCGAATATCGTTCTGAATCGCATTCGGCCCTTCCTGTTGACGATTCGCCATGCCCTCTCGTTCGTGTGGCAGAGCAGCTCGACCCTGGCCATCTGCAGTGTCGCCGTGCGGGTCATCCAAGGTCTTCTCCCGCTGGCGGTGTTGTATCTGACGAAGTTGTTGATCGATGCCGTGACCGACGAGCTTAAGATTCCGTCTGCCGAGGGCTCGTTGAGCAAAATGACCACGATTCTTGCGGGATTGGCGGGTGTCGCGGTGATCAATGCCACGCTTACCGGCATGGCCTCTCTGATTTCGAGGATTCATGCTCAAGTCGTCACCGATCATATGCATGCGCTCCTTCAGGCAAAGTCCATCGAGGTCGATCTGGAGTACTATGAGGATGCGCGCTATTACGATACCCTCCATCGCGCGCAGCAAGAAGCGCCCTATCAACCGACGGCGATTCTCAATGCTTTACTTCAACTTGGCCAAGATGCCATTTCATTGCTGGCTGTGGCGGCCATACTCTGGTGGCTGCATTGGGGAGTCATTCCGGTCTTGCTACTGGCGGCCATTCCGTACTTCTTCGTTCGACTGCAGCAGGCCAACCGGTTGTTTGTCTGGGAGCGCGAACGGACGCCGCTGGAACGGAAGGCCTGGTACGTCAATATGCTGCTGACGCAAGCCACCGCAGCGAAAGAAGTGCGATTGTTCGATCTCGGTCCTCGGCTACGGCAATGGTTCCAAGATGCCCGATCGGTGCTGCGTCGAGAACGGATTGCGTTAGAGCGCCGGTGGGCCCTTGCAGGTCTTGCCGCGCAACTCATCGGCGTGTTCGGTGTGTTCGGAGTCTATAGCTTTGTGGCGCTTCGAACATTTCAGGGACTGCTCACTGTGGGTGACCTCGTCATGTTTTTCCAGGCGGTACAGCGAGCCTCTGGATTCCTGGAGGGTTTGGGATGGAGTGTGTCGAAACTCTATGAGAGTAATCTGTTTCTAACCGCGTTGGGCGAGTTCTTGAACATTCAGTCTCGTTTGCCGGAACCGGCACGGCCGAAAACCCTTCCTCGACCGATCATGCAGGGAGTTACGTTCGATCATGTGTCATTCCAATATCCTCATGAAGAACGTGTGGCGATCCGAGACCTCACCTTTACGATCAAACCGGGAGAACATATCGCGTTCGTTGGAGCGAATGGGGGGGGGAAGACGACGCTGGTGAAACTCCTATGCCGGCTCTACGACCCCTCAAGCGGTCGCATTACGATCGATGGTGAAGATCTTCGAGACTATCCGATTGCCGATGTCCGTGGCGCGGTCAGTGGAGTGTTCCAGGACTTCGTGAAGTTTCAGTTCTCTGTGAAAGACAATATTGCTTTGGGCCTGAGCTCTCCGGATATCGATCTTTCCGACGTTACTAGGGCGGCCAAACAAGCTGGTGTTCATGAGACCATTGAGCGCCTGCCCAAGGGGTACGAGTCAGTGCTCGGCAAGTTGTTCGATGGCGGACATGAGCTGAGCATCGGAGAATGGCAGAAGGTGGCACTTGCACGGGCCTTTCTCCGTGACTCTCAAATTCTGATTCTTGATGAGCCGACCAGTGCGATGGATGCCAAGGCTGAGGCGGAACTCTTTGGACGGTTTCATGAGTTGGCAAAAGGTCGTATGGCGATTTTGATCAGCCATCGCCTCTCCACTGTGAAAATGGTTGATCGCATTTATGTGCTTGATGAAGGGCGAATTCTGGAAAGTGGCTCGCATGACGAGCTGATGCGTTGCCATGGTCTCTATGCCGAGCTGTTCGGTATTCAATCACAGTACTACCAATAGCAACTGTGGTTTTGTATCCTAAGATTCGTTGTAATTGCTGGTTATGATGAGTTGCAATGCCACAATGGAATACGCTATGTTACAGACCGTAGGGGAATAAGAAGACTAAAATCAGGAACACGGAGAGATGAAATCGTGCTTCAACCAAAGTAGCGCCATATGGAGGTGAGAGAAAAATGAAAACCACGAAAGAAGTCTATGTCAGACCCGTCCTTACGAAACACGAGCTATTGCGTGAGATCACCGCGGCCTATTCTGGCGGCAGAGGTGATGGTGGTGTAAGAGACCGCATTGAGGATATTGTCTGCCAGATCTTTCCACGCCTCCCGCGCTGCAACTAGAACTGTCTCCTTGCTGGTCAGTCCATGCTGGACTGGCCAGCGCATCGTACCAGGTTTAGCTCTTCTATATTGAGGAATGGTTCGTGATCTGTTCGCTCGAGTCCCTGCGCTAGATGAGGCTCGGGTGCCTTGATTTACCTTATATCCCTCCGGTCGTTATTCCTCCTGTCTATTATTGATGAATGCGGCGTGCGAAGGTGTATCACCGAAAAGACCTGTAAGACCTGCTGGGTTTCGCGAGCTTCTCAAAGTGAGCGGTCTCTCGTTCAATTAGCATGTCGAGCGGTGGCGCCGTGATCAGCCATGTACTCTTGGTTCGGGTTGACGGGTACAGCGCGATGCACCGATGGTCGCCGAGCTGACGCTCGTCGTCACGGAGCACGTCATGACTGGGCACTTGGTCTCACACCCGAATAGCGTCCTCATTAACACATCTTTGAGCGCTCCCCAACTTTAGAGGGGGTTGTTTACTGCGTTTCAGATGAAGTAGACAACAATGCCCCTACGGCGTAGGTCGAGAGTGAAAATACCTACGCCATCATGCCGGATAGCGGCCTGCAGCATCATTCAAAGGAAGGATTGGCTTTGTCGAATTCCAATAGATTTGCGCTTTATGCAAAAGGTTTCCGTGCGATCGTTGCAGTTGCGACCCTCGTGACTTTTCTCTGTCCTGGCGTTGGACCGCTATTCCCTTCCTCCGCACAGGCCCAAACATTCAGTGACCCGGGATTCTCATCGGAAGTCGTCGCGACACTGCCTCAATTCCTTCCGGTTGGAGTCACATGGGCCAACGACGGGCGCATGTTCATTTGGCAACGAAACGGCGTGATCAAGATATTCAAGAACGGCCAGTTATTGCCCACGCCGTTCCTTGATATCAGCGCAAATGTCAACACCTTTGATGATCGAGGAATGCTTGGCCTGGCCTTACATCCGAACTTCGCCGTGAACGGCTATGTTTATGTTATCTATGTACGCGAAGAAGGCGGCAATCCCAACGACCCAAGCCCAAAAATTGAAAGACTCTCCCGATTTATCGCGAATGCTCAAAATCCCGATGTCGCATTGCCCAACAGTGAAACGGTCCTCATGACGATTGCCACCGACTTCCACCACCATGAAAACGGCACTCTACGATTCGGCTCAGACGGCAGGCTTTTCGTAGGGCATGGAGAGGACACCACGGCCGACGGTGCCAGTGGAAGCGCATTTGTCGCGCAAGACCTCAACGACCCACGTGGCAAAATCTTACGCATCACCGAGGATGGAAACGCGCCCGGCGATAATCCCTTCGACGACGGCACCAATTCGATCAGATCGAAGGTCTACTCCTACGGCCTTCGCAATCCCTTCCGTTTTACGCTCCATCCGGTATCAGGAGAGCCTTATTTAGGAGACGTAGGATGGAACGTCTGGGAAGAATTCGACCGAGGACGAGGAAAAAATTTCGGCTGGCCTTGCTACGAAGG
>NZ_JBLYIG010000344.1:0-3928 GCF_049222245.1 Nitrospira sp. BLG_2
CTATATCGTGAATGACTTTTTCGAATGGGTGCAGCACAATCGGGCGATCGTGAACACGAGGGATGAGCCGTTGGCAGATCCCAATCAATACCGGCGGATTCATCTGCTGCTGGGTGATTCCAACATGGCCGAATATGCGACGGCTTTAAAGCTTGGAACGACCGGGCTGGTGCTGCAGCTCATTGAGGAGGGGCATGCGCCTCAAGATTTGGAGATCGACGAACCTGTGGAAGCGCTTCAAGAGATTTCGCAAGATCCAGAACGGCGGTGGCTGATCCAGTTGCAGTCTCAAAGGACGATGTCGGCATTGGATATTCAAGAACGGTTTCTTGACTGTGCCGTTCAGTATTGCAAGGGGCAGGATGAAGAAACCGATTGGGTCATTGACCAATGGGCATCGGTGCTTCATGATCTACGCGGCGATTATCAAAAGCTCGTGGGACGTGTCGACTGGGCATCTAAGTTGTGGCTGCTGGAATGCTTCCGAGAAGCGGAACATGTCGACTGGAGCGATCCCCTGATGAAAAGTCTGGATCTGGAGTATCACAATCTGAATCACACGAAAGGGTTGTACCATGGATTATTGGAAGAGGGGCGTGCTCCTCGTGTGACCACAGACCGTCTCATCCAGCTAGCGATGGAAGCGGCCCAGAAAAACACGCGTGCGTACGGCCGAAGTGAACTGGTCAGACATCTCCTGAATGAGTGGCCCGCATCAGCCGCGGATCAGCTTCCGGCGCCAGATGGATTGTTTCCTCCCTATGTCATCAATTGGTCTATCTTCCAAGTGCGTGGTCATGCTCCGTTTCCCATGCCGGATCCGTTTAAGACATATCTGGAAGATGTGCGGACGCACCTTGAAAGTGCGATTGTTTAACTTTAGGTTCGAGATTGAAGTTTGTTTCAGTAGATCGCCATCATGGGATTGACGGAAGGGTACACTCTCGTCGGGACGTGGAGTCTCACTACTCGTAAGATTGCGTAGCCATCCTGCTTCCGGGAAGGCTTCCTGCCGCGTTCGTCATAGGCGCCCCAGCAGAAAATCTACGATTCGATTCTCTGCCCAATACGGGTCTTCTCCATTCCTACCCCGGTGGAAAAACCCGCAATGGCCCCCATAGCGAGGCGCAATCACTCGAATCTGAGGTTGCCGCTGAATCTCCGGTACGGTGAACATCGAGTAAGGAATAAACGGGTCGTCTTGTGCCGTAATGATGAGTGTAGGAACCGTGATGGCATCGAGCACATGGCGTGCGCCCGCCCGATCGTAGTAATCGGCACCGTCTCGATAACCTCCGTCATGAGCGGTATAGCAATCATCAAATTCGCTGATCGTGGCGATCCGATCAAGCTGGGATAGATTCCATTTCCCCGGCAACAGAGCCGCCTTTCTCCGTAACCTTGCTTTCAATCGCGTCAGAAAGTGGCGATGGTAGATGAAATTGCGAGGCTCCTCCAAGGCACGAGCACAAACGGTCGGATTGATGTTCGGGCATACTGCCGCGACACCGGCTAAGGCTGGCTCGGTCCGACCAAGCTCGCCGCCCGCTTTCAAGATGAGATTTCCACCCATGGAATACCCGATCAGCCATATGTGGTCGAGTCCGTCTCGATGGGCGAGCTCCTTGAGAATCGCGCGGTAGTCTCCGCTCAAACCGCTGTTATAAAGGGTCGGAGAGAGATGTTCGGTTCCGCCGCATGTACGCTGATTCATGCGGATGACGTTAAAGCCTGCGCGATAGGCCTTTGCCGCAATGCCGCGCATGTATCGCGACTCGCTGCAGCCTTCCAGGCCATGGACCAATACCGCTGTCGGACACGCTTTGCGATCGTCTTGCCAATGACAATATCCCTGAAGCTGTGTCTGTGGCTCAACGAGAAAGAGACGCAACTCCTGAGGCAATCCCGCCAAGGAGGTGTACCGTGGCACGTAGCGAGGGACGAGGGTCATGAGGTGAGCGTTCCGAAGAGGGGCCGGAGGTTGGAAGGACGACGCGATATCAACCATTGCTGGATGGGTCATGATGTTGAATTTATACGCCGCGCAGATAATTTAAGGGGTTTTCAGTCATCCTCTACAAGTCTAGTGCTTCCCACGAAAGACATCAAAGAGAACCGTGTCCTCATTTTAATGGATGACTCGTGCATACAGCTATCGGCGATGTCAGGAGGTGTTGTTAGAGAGGATGGATCATGACCAGAGCGGCACATGAGCATGTAAAAAATGAATGAAAGACCCTTACGTCACTGTGCCGGTTGTGCCAGGCGTTCGTTCCTCGAATGTGTGGTTAGACCGGGACATCACTGATCAGCGACCAAGCGGTGCTAGAGGAAGCAATGACCATCTGATGAACGTTGAAGTCTTGGAATTTGCGGGGCGAATCTCAGCCGACACGAACCGTGATGCATGTCTTTGCGACATATGTTGTGGTGGCTATCCATGCGGGGACCGTTTATAAGCCATCAGCGCGAAGTTTCCTAAAATTGTTTGCTATACGCGCGTAGGACGTGTGAGATCATTTTGAAGAGTCGAGGGGTAGGCCCCGGTAATGGCAAGTCGACCGACTTAGGCAACAGTATAGGAAGAGGGCCAAAAATCGTGCAGAGAACCGGCGACAAAGTCCACTCATGGCCCTGGGGAAGGCAACACGATTGTGAGTGCTGCCCGAGCCTGTTCGCAGACGGCTGAAATGTTAGCCAATGCGGCTACTGCGATGTGTAAGTGATATTGCCCATGCCTACCACCGCAAGGACTTCTATCAGGTGAATTTGGACCTATTCAGAAGAGGATAAGATAAGGAAAGCTTGTTTAGGAGAAGGTGGCTCCCCGGGCAGGACTCGAACCTGCGACCAGCCGGTTAACAGCCGGCTGCTCTACCAACTGAGCTACCGGGGAACAAAGACTTCCATAAGGAAGGGAACATTTTAGCAAAACGCTTCGAGGAATAGGGAGATTTTTTAGACGTCGAAATCTTCAGTTTCGTCTTCGTCGGACGAGGCGTCGGTATTGCCTTCCGCCAGTGCGGCATAATGTCTCGCCCAGGTGAGGTAAAGATTGCCGCTGTCGCGCATGGTATCCGCTGCTTTGACGAGCTTTTCAACAAGCTCAGGGTCTTTACCCATAGCTTGAATGGCTGCCGCCCGTCGCTCGATAGCCTTAGGATATTCTCCGATCAAACCAGAGATTTCTTGGAGCAGCTCCTCGATGACGTTGTCTTCGTTCTTCATGTGTGCCTCACTGAGCCCCAATAAAAAACCCCATAGCGTGAGGCCATGGGGTTTTCAACTCGAACCTCTCTCGGTTAACCTTGGTAGGCTTGGCCCAAAGCCGCAGATTCTCCTTTTTTCGACATCAACTGGCCTGTGGCGCTGACAGCTTGCATCACGATTGCTTCGTGCTTGGCGGCGTTGCAGACGACCACACAGAGTTCGCAACCCTTGCAACGGTCGATAATAACCTCGGCCACCATCTTAGTCGTGTTTAAGTCCAGACAATTGGCCTCTGGGCAATACATGATACACAACCGGCAGCCCTTCTTGGCGGTGCATTTTTCATCGATGACTTGTGCAACGTTATACATGCAACGTCATTCCTTCTCTTAGGCTGCAACGGCCGGATTACCGACACGCAGCTCGATCTTGTTCTTTTCCGCCCATTCTGCGGCGATTTCGTAGGCTCGTTTTACCGTCGCCAGATTTTTTGCCAGGAGCATTTCTTTCTTGGCGAACTTTTTCTTGATCGCTTCATCTAGAGAAGCGGTGCCACCCGATGCGACGAATTTCTTTCCGAAGCGTTCTGGTAATGCGCCGTCCAACGCTTCCATCGACACACACTTGGTAATACCGGCGACTGACCCAATCATAGTCATATTGGTTGATAATTCCGTACCCGCTGTCTCGATCGCCAGCTCGGTCCCGGCGATATAAA
>NZ_JBLYIG010000345.1:0-2327 GCF_049222245.1 Nitrospira sp. BLG_2
AGGGCCATGAGTGCCGCTGGAAGAATCATCACATGGAGGACGAAAAATCGGCTCAAGGTCATTTGCCCGGGAGTCGGCCCGCCCTTCAGAAATCTGGCTATGAAATCACCGACAATGGGGGTCTTGTCCAAGATTTCGACACCCACTGTCGTCGCCCAGAACGCCCGTTGGTCCCAGGGCAAGAGATAACCCGTAAAGCCGAAAGTGATGACGATACCGAACAGGGCCAGACCGACCAGCCAGAGTAACTCTCTCGGTTTTTTATAGGCACCCCAGAGAAATACCTGCGACATGTGAGCGACGACACAGACGACCATGGCGCTGGATCCCCAGAAATGATAGCCCAGGAGGAACCACCCATAATCGACATCGTGAATAATATATTGCGTACTCGCGTAAGCATGGTCGGCTGTCGGCACGTAATAAAACATGAGCAAGATGCCGGTGAGTGCCTGCATGGCAAAGATGAACAGCAAAATGGATCCGAACACGTAGGCCCAGCGGGAGCCGCCGGGGATGGGCTCGTTCAGCATCTTAGCCTGCATTTCCTTGAGACCGACGCGCTCGTCGATGAACGCCACGAGCTTTTCGATCGCGCTAGGCTGATGATCGGGAATGACTGTCGATGATGATCGCTTGCTATCCATGCCGCCAGCTTTCAAACGATCCGGATTTGCGACTTCGTACCGGCCTTGAACTCCATATCGATGATTTCGACGTCACCCCCTGCTGATACCCTCACGGGTAACGCGTCTAAGGCACGCGGGGCTGGACCGTCGAGTACTTTCCCCGCTGCATCGTAGATGCTCAGGTGACAAGGACAGAGAAACACTTGTCCCAGCGTCTTATGCTGTCTCCACTTGAATGCGCAACCTAAATGGGGACACTTTCCGGAGAACGCCACGTAGGGAATGGTTTTCTTGTTGGTCCAGATCGTTTTTCCCTTGGCATCGTGAAAATCCATATCCTTGTCTTTGTAGACTTTCTCGAGAAGCTCGGAGGTTGCACGGAGAACCCAGACGTTCTTCTCGACTTCATACTCCGGCATATAGGCTTCTTTGACCTTTTTTTTGTACTTAAACTGTACGCCGACGTCGTCATGCTTGATCTTGCTGACATTTCCCACGTTCAGCCATTCATTGTCGAAACTCGCATACATTGGTTTCATCAAAAAGCGGACAATGGGATACGCGATGGGGAGGCCGATCAAGAAGCCGATGACATGCGTGAAGTTCATGAAAAACGCGCGGCGCTTGACGTTCTTTTCAAGTTCGGGCAAAGGTACCAACACTTCGCCCGGCGTCACATGGATGTTGTCCTCGAGGTGTGAAATTTCCACTTCATGCGTGGTGACATAATCTTCTCGCCTGAAAGGAGGCAATGCGAGGATATCCGTTGACGGCGCGCGCAACTGCACGAAGTCGTCCGTCACAGCCTGGACATGGCCCATGGCGACTTGTCGCTCGCCGCTCCCATTCATGGACACGACGATATGGCTGATCTCGTGGGAAAGCGGATCGAGCACGACTTTTGTGACTTCGCCGATGTCGAGGTCGGTGCACCGGACCTTGGATTTCAGCTTCGGTTGCAGCATTAGCTTTTCTTGATCGGCTTGGGGGTATTCACGGAGGTATTCTTGAAGGTGCCCAACCAGGCGGCGAGAGCTTGCATTTCTTTGGGATCCATGAGGTCTTTGAACTTGTTGGGCATGATGCCCTTCTGCCATTCCTTTTCATACCCTTCGGCCATAAAGCTCTTGGGGTCCGCTATTTTCTGCTGAATTTCCTCAACCGTCATCAATGAGCCGATGTTATCCAATTCAGGGCCTCGCTTCTTTCCACCCTCACCCCGCAGCTTGTGGCAGTTGTAACACTCCTGCAGTTGCCACTGCTCCTCTCCCACCTTCATCACGTCGCCGCCGGCTGCACCAGCCGGAGTAGGGGGCTTTTCTACAGCTGACGAAGCGGGAGTTGCAACCACAGCCTGACCGCTGCCCAGCCCCTTCAGCCGTGCTTCAAGGGCTTTCACTTGTTCATCAAGGGTCTTGGCCCGAGCAATCAGTTCCTCAGTCTTCCCCTTCTGCGATGCAGCCCGCTCCTTTCCCACAAGCTTGTCTATTTTGGCCCGTTCGTCTTCGGGATCAAACTGAGGCAACAGAGACGCGCCCGCGATGCAAACTGTGATCAAAAGGATCCAGAAAGCGGTGATTGCAAAAACGGACTTCCCGCCGCTCATTGTTCTGACCGGCGGCGCATCAAGCAGGATGAAGACGATCGCCCCGATCACCGAGAAGATAAAGAACAGCAGTTGAAAGTCGGACGGCACTT
>NZ_JBLYIG010000346.1:0-2443 GCF_049222245.1 Nitrospira sp. BLG_2
GGGCCTTGAAGTTGTCCTCGGAGATGGCTGTGACCGTTGTCTTCTCCGGGGTTGACCTGGTTGTGCTGCCAGCGGGGGTCAGGAGGAACAAGACGATTCCAAAACGCTCTCGTGTCGGCCCGAATTCCAGGTTCGTCCTCGATTATCATGACTGATGCGGTGGTATGTTTAATGAATACCGTCACGATTCCGGCTTTCAGATGAGAACCAGCCAACGCATCGGCAACGGGTTTCGTAACATTGTCGACCTGTGTATCACCTTCCATACGCATCGTCAGTGAAACGGTGTGGATACCCATCATGCTCTCCGGCCCGTGAGGCTACGAAGATAGCGACGGTCGCTCAGTGCCAGCGGCTCCCCTCGCGCTTCTTCTAAAATTGAATCAAAGGCACCTTCAGCCGTCAGCAATCGTACAGCGCTCAAGACTTGATCGCTCAGAATGCCTTCTAGCTTCAGCTTGTCGAGATAGGCAAAGGCCTCCGGCAGGCTCTCTTTGTTCCGAGAGTAATAATCGCGTCCGCGGCGCTGATTGCTATAGGCCTCGAACTGTTCGCAAGCGACAAGGATCTCCGCCAATTGCCGTACCCATGCCTTTGCCTTGGCCAGCCGTTCAGGGTAATAGTAATACAGCATCACCTGCTGCATCCAAGATTGCCACTCGACGCCGAGTGCCTTCAACTTCGGCTTCACCGCACGTAATCGTCTGGCAAGGCGCCGGGCATAGCCCAGCCGCATTTCGATCTGCTCGACAGCCCATGTGTCCATGGCTACGCCGGAGGCGATCAGATCCCGGCGATACAACGAAACGAAAGCTTCCGTTTCCCGGCCATACATCGTCCTAGGGTGAAGGGCGCGCCATTCACGAGGTCTCGTCGGAATGCCCCGTTGCTTGGCCCAAGACCAAATAGTTCCAAAGAGTTGACGATCGAGACCGGAGCGGCCCAGGTCATGCAAAAGACAAGCAATGTGATAGCGCCGTATCCGATCACGCGGATGGCCCAAGCGATCGGCAACGGTCACACACATCTTCGCCGTCCGCACGGCATGTGGCCGGTCATAGCCGCGAATCGTTCGCCCCGGTCGAAGTGGGTGCGGATAATCGTAGAGTTCCATGAGCGTCTTCGCGAGAGAACGGGAGACTTCCAGGGGTTCTACTCGGGAGGATTCAGATAGAGCCATAATTCGTAGCGAGAACTGAACGATTGAGCAGACCTCGGCGAGAATATCGCCGGCCGAAACGGCGTGTCAAGGCGACTCCGAGGAATCGGCTCGCTCAATTCGGCGGGCTTTGCCTACGGATTTTATCCATGGACTTTGCTATGCTTCCCTACGGCACGTCATGAGGACATGGTGAGGATGAACTGGTTACACATCTTGTGCTTCGCCGCGTCTTCGGCCATCGCCATGGAACCGGTGTGCGGCTTTGCCGGATCATTGGACCAGTTGACCGATCTGACCGGGCGCGTACAAGCCATCGTGACATTGAAGAGTCGCGACAACTTCGCCAGCGAATATCGCTACGACGTGAGTGTCAGGAACATTTCACCCGACACTATCATCGGTGACTCAGTGCTCATCGTGCTGGACAAGATTACCAACTTGGCCGGTGAGGACCGAGAAGGACTCACGGGAGAATCTTTCTTGAAACGATTCGAGGTGTTGGACCAAGACGGCCAGACAGATGAGGGGAAACCATACTTCCACGTTCCCGCTGGAACTTCTCCAGACCTCTTACCGCAAACTGATAGCCTTCCCGCCGTGGTCCGAATCAGGAATCGGGATTATGTGGCGGTCTTCACTCCCTCGTTCAAAATTCTAGGACAGAAGCGACCTCCTCCTGAGGCGAAACGCGCGGAATCTTCCATATCTCCCACCTCTCCGGCTCTTGGACCATCGACAACCATCAATCGCAATACGGTCGATAAACTGATTCAACTGCTGATCAAGAAAGGTGTCTTGACTGAAGAAGAGTGGCGCAAGGCGAATCAGCCATGACGGACGCATGTGTGGCGTGCCAGGGAACATGGCCGAGGCCGGACCATTTCATCGCAGACCTCGGATTGTCGAAAGTCTATCTCCATGATGACCAATTCTTCCCAGGCTGGACCATCGTGGTCTTCCAGCGCCATGCCACTGAGTTATTCCAACTTGCACCCACTGAACGCTTTCAGTTGATTGAAGAGGTCAGCCGAGTGGCCAAGACTGTAGCCGAGATCTACCAGGCTCAGAAGATCAACTACGAACTCCTCGGGAACCAACTTCCTCATATTCATTGGCATATCATTCCCCGTCTTGCGGGCGATCCGGCGCCGCTGAAACCAGTGTGGTGTGTGCCTCACAGTCCCCTTCTTCTGACGGGAACTGCGCTTCATGAAGCCATCAACCGTCTAGGGCACCTCCTTCGCATGGCTCGGTAAAGCCCGTCGTTCCGCACTCCCCATA
>NZ_JBLYIG010000347.1:0-10429 GCF_049222245.1 Nitrospira sp. BLG_2
ATCGAGTCCGGCATTGCAGAACTCGCCGCTGCCGCAATCGTTGTCGTGGTCGCATTCTTTTTGTTTCGTGACGTATCGCGAAACAGCCAGATAGTGATAAATGCTCCGCTTTTCCTCGGCACCCCCTTCGCACATCTGATAGTCCGACGTCGGATACAAATTGGTGAAATGTTCGTTACGGCAACTTTTTCGCCCATCCTCTGCATCCACGAAACCGTACTCGTCGTCCAGACCGAAGGCATGGCCCACCTCGTGCCAATAACTGCCGTCAGCCGTCATGGTGGAGAAATTGTTCACCTGAAATACATTGGATTTGTACATCTGATTGAAGTGGGCGCGGAGAAACTGTGTGGCGAAATTCGCCGTGAGGTGATCGTTATTCTCAAACAGTTCGCGGATTGAAGCCGGGATACCGGCGTCATTGTGGCCTTTCAGATAGAGCTTCAACTGAAAGACTCCGGGAATACTCCAATAGGATTCCGATGTCCGAATAAAATTGTCGAGAACCCAATCCTGCGGCTTCACCTTGACCGCTTGCGAGCCGCCGGCATCCCACTTCCAATACAGATCCTTATTTTTGTCCACCCGGCAGCCCGCATATGTGTCGCCCTTCTTGCCGTAGCGATATTCGATCTTCCCCAAACTGATCGCCTTATTCTCGGGATCGCGCTGATGAAGCGCTTTACCGGCATATGCGTCTCGCTCACCCGGAAAATACGTCGTGGTGGCACATTGTGTCGCGGAAATAGGCGCAGCAGAAGACTTGAGCTTGAATACCTGCACATTGACAGGACTGGACGGAACCTCAACCTGTGACGCATCGTACAGTTGGTCAGCGTGCGCAAAATCAAAATCAACGCGGTTCGGAACCAGCTCATGAAATTGCGGCCGATATGGAATGGTCATCGTCCAAATGCCGTCCTTCTTACTCAATGCGTAGACATATTTAAAGCTCAAAAGTGAACCGATCGGGAGGCCGACGAAATCGTAGTGCCCTCTGATGACCCTGGCCTCCAGATCCCTCGCCTTCAAGAGCGCCTTCTCCGCAGTGTCCCGCCCGCTACCAAGCACCCGGGCTACTTCACGTCCCTTGGAATCACGCTGCCGGTTACATTGCAGGATGATTTCGTCCCACCGCAGGCTTCCCTGCGAAGCCGGGTCGGGAAAGAGTTCCGGATAGTAGGCGATTTCGGCGATGACTTCCGGTGTCACCGGCCTGACCGTTCCTATCACATCGTTACAGAGATCCGCATGGGCAGGGCGCTCCATCGCGCATAGCCCCAACAGCACTATGATCATGGTCGCCAGTCTCATCACAGCATCTCCTTCCGGCAGCGACCGACAGACCGCCGTCGGTCGCGCCACGCCGGATTATTTGCACTCATACTTGGGAGCGCCTGAACATTCTCCAGATTTGCACTTATGGTCGTTCCCGAGCGAGCCAAATTTCCCACACTTCTCTCCCTTGTCGAGCTTTGGCCGGCACGCATTCACCTTGGTATCGAGTCCTGCATCGCACCACTTCCCCGAGCCGCAGTCGGAATCTTTATTGCAAACACAGGTTCCTTTCGCGCCGTCAACGGCACTGCACTTGCCTTCCTTGCAGGCGTCGTCGTTGTAGCAGATACCGCCCATTTCGACCGAATTAGGCGTGTAGCAGCGGGAGAATTTGCAGAACCCGCTCTTACATTGATGTCCTCCACCAACCAAATCACAGCTCTCGTTGTCCGCCTTCTTGTACTTGCATTTGTTCAAATTCAGATCCGCGCCATGATCGCAATACTTACCCTCGCTGCAGTCCGCATCGGATTTACAGACGCAAGCTCCTTTCAGTCCTCCCACATCGCTGCACTTCCCTTCTGCACAGGCATCGTCGGTGTAGCAGATACCGCCTTCTGCAACTGAATGTGGTGTGTAGCATCTGCCGAACTTGCAGTATCCGCTCTTGCACTGATGTCCGCCGCCGGCCACATCGCATGTGTCATTGTCGGCCTTGAGCGGCATGCAACGGTTCTTATCAAGATCAACTCCTGCATTGCAGTAGTGGCCTGAAGGACATTCTGTGTCTTTGCGGCACGCAGGCAAACCACCGGCGACGTACTTCTCCCCATCCTTGAGCGTGAATGTCTTTCCTGTGAGGTCGGAGAATCGCGGATTCCGTTCGTCCTTCAAGGCGTACCCAACAAGGTCTTCTTTTGTTTCATCTTTGTAGTAGCCGTCGAGTTCCCCGCTCGTCGGATCTATTTTAGGTTCATGATCCCCAACCTGAAGGATCTGAAAATGAAGATGGGGCGGCGCCGCGCAACCGACGTCTCCCTCGTCCCCCAAATAGTCTCCCTGTGACACCTGGTCACCTACCTTGAGTTTGGCCTTCGTGGTCGTGGTACCGAACTGCATATGTGAGTACTTCGACCACTCATGGTTGGTATGCTCTATCCAGACAAAGTTGTTGAAGCAATCTGGAGTATTGCGCAGGATTCTGATCGGATGCTGGTTCTTGGATCGACTGTCTTGGATATGGCGAATAATTCCATCAGCCGCCGCCACGATACGATGCGTGCCACCGCCTTTGCCGTGCATGTCAAAACGGCCCGGCGGGTTATGAGTGCTAAAATCGCGCGTGACTTTTACATTGGTCCCGTCGGCATAGGGAATGCGATAGATATTCTCGGATTCCTGATCTTTCGGCGGAGGCCCCGGATTCACGCAGGCATTCACCGCTTCATCGAAGGCACGGGAGCATTCCTCAAGCGCTTCACCTTTTTTAGTCATACAGGGCTGGTAAAGATCCATCGCCTCCGCTTCACAACGATCGAGTATTTCGGTCTGACGCGCTCCGGCCTTCTCTTTCTTGGCATGCACTTGGCCTTTGCCGGATTCCCCGCGCTCGGTCTCTTTCCCGGCATAGACCGAGGACGACATCTCGAAAAACCACGTCGTGACCAGACAGAGTGCAAGAAGACAGGCGTACCAGTGTGGTCGTATTGCTCTCATGGCATATCTCCTTCGGCAACCTGACGACGCAGGCCGCACGCCGAGTTATTTGCACTTATAGTTCGGTGCCCCTGAACAGTTTCCAGACTTGCATTTGTGATCGTTGCCGAACGGCGACGTAATCGAGCCGCACTTTTCACCCTTGTCGAGCTTCGATCGGCAGGCATTCACTTTGGTGTCGATCCCACCGTCACACCACTTCCCCGGACCGCAGTCGGAATCTTGATTACACACACACGTTCCTTTGGTGACGCCTCCGACCGGCGCGTTGCACTTGCCTTCGCGGCATTCGTCGTCGAAGCGGCACGACTCGCCCATCGATGCCGAATCCCGTGCCGAGCACAATCCTGTCTTGCATCGACCCGCTTGGCATTGCTCGTCCTTGGTGCAGAGAGCGCCGTCGCTCAATTTATCTTTACAGGTACGTTTCCCCGAAAGAGGATCGCCGCAATAGTTTCCCGCTCCGCAGTCGGTATCGGTACGGCATTCATCCGGATCGGCGCACACACCCCAACTGCAGCGGTCCGACGCGCATTGCCGTTTCGTGGTGCAGAGCGTGCCTCGGTCTAATTTGGGTTTGCAGATATTTCTGGCCAAATTAAGAATCCCGGCGGTACAGAACTCTCCTTCTTCACAGTCGGCATCGACTTCACATTGTCCTCCGCCACGGAGGCCGGCCATGGCTTGATAGTCGGTCTTGCCGTCACTCGTCTGGAAGCGCTCACGCTGTTTCCCAGCACGGTTCAATTGACAGGCATTCAACACTTCCTTGTTGATCTCGGACGAACAATAGTCCATGACGTTCGAAATGCCGTCGCATTTCCGGAGCTGCCCCTCGCCATCGGGTTTGGCCTGACCTTGGCAGGAATTACACTTGATGTGATTCCCAAAATCTTTGTTGCAGTTCGAGACGCTGAACGGGTTGAAATTTACGTAAGGCTCAAAGGTATGTTTGAGTGAAAAGAAATGCCCCAGCTCATGCGCCAACAGATATTGGTCCGTCTCACACGTGGCCAACAACACGCCCCGCTTTCGACTGAACGGATTGACCCAATGGGGAAATGTCGCTCGGCCGCACAATCCCTTATCCTTCTTCTCATTCTTGACCACATCGTCGATGACCAACACCGTTAGATGCCCCTCTGTCTTGGCGCGGACCTGATTGTCGAAGTTGTTGTCCATGAATGCTTCAAGCTCCGGGGCGTTTTCAAATCCGAGGTAACTGTACTTGCTCCCATCGGGGTCCTCCTTGATCTTTATGGCGGAATGGTTCTCTTGCACAAAGGTCGGGTGGATCTTCAGGGCCGGGTCATTGCTGTAAAGCGACTCGGCCATTGCGATATTGGTCTTCAACCAATTCACGACGTATTCATAACTATGACGCTGCGTATTGATGTGAAATTGAACGTCGACATTGAAATCAGCAGCATTGCCTGTAGACATCGATACAGCAGTACCAAGCACAAAGACGATACATTTAAGGGCGAGCCTTATGGGTATCATGGTGAGATCCTTTCCTCCTGAGCGCAAACCGGCTCAGCGAACCATCGCTTGCGTTTCCGGCAGTATTTTTTTGATGATGCGGTCAAAGTCACGCTTTGGATGATTGCCGATCAATGACACGCCGTTAATGACGAAGGCCGGTGTGCCGTCAAAGCCGAACTGTGAGGCCTCGGCACGATCGGCCGCAATGCGCTGTGTCACCTGGTCGCTTTCCAGGTCGCGCCTCATCCGCCCATGATCGATTTCCAGATCGGCGGCAATCTCCCGCAAGACCTCGACACCGCGAGACAAATTCCGCTGTTGCTGGAACACCATGTCATGGAACCGCCAAGCCTGCTCCTCGCTCTGGAGTGCGATCGCTTCGAAATATCGAGCAGCCGGCTCGGCAGTAGCGTGAAAACTCAACGGGTTATGCTTGTACACCAAGCGCACGGACTCTCCATACTCGGAGAGGATCTCTTGTAACGTCGGCGCCACGGCTCTGCAGTAAGGACACTCAAAATCGCTGTATTCAACAATCGTTACCGGAGCTTGGCGCTCGCCGCGTATCGGCCGATTCTCGGCAACTCGCGGAACTTTAGGATTGGCCAACTCGGCTTGCCATTGCGCCTCCTCCACCTTAGCCTTGCGGAGTTCAGCTCCGCGCTCTACCAGATCCGCGAGCACCACGGGATCGTGTTCGAGCGCACGAAGAATAAGGTTCGGATGTTGTCGTAGAATTTCTTCGACAGCATTCTTCAAATCTGCCTCTGCCCCATCAGGCCGAGATGTTTGAGCGTCCGCTGTTTCAGGATGACCGACCAGACTGCCACTCGACGCTACTAGTACAAAGACGAGATACGCGCATCCCTTCCATAGTGACATGTCATACCTCCTTGTTCGATGAAGGTCGCAGTAGAAATCTATCGTGACAATTCGTATCGTGATTGTACGTAAGTCCCTCGGATGTTTCGTCTCCGCAAAATCTATTCCACTTCACTGTGAATTGACATAGTCAAGACTGATAGAACACCAGAATGGCGAGGACATTTTTCTAAATGGGGAACGTACCTTCCGAGATACAGGTGTGTATCTAGTCGGATACCAAGAGCGGGAGTGAAAAGACGCCGAGCTGGTTGTTTTCTGATGCGGGAATAAATCTTTCCATATGCGCCGACTCAGTCGGCCAGTAACTCAACAAGGGAAGACCGGCGATTGCTGTAGGATGAGACGATGGCCTCTCAGGAATTCTGATCGCGGTATTATTTCGATACGTCCGTACCTGTCATTTTTATGTTGTTTTACGTGCTCGCGCAAGACTGGATGGTGTCTGTGGATGACACCAGGGTATCGCATCAGGTGCCGAAAGCACGCTGTCATAGGCCCGATGCCCAATGAGATGCTCCGATTTGGCCTCGAGCATGTAGAAGTCGCAACTGAGTTGCACCCAGTGGCCTATGATGATTCGCCGCATGGTACTGCCGAGAGTGGTAACCCATGACGATCGACAATCGCCAGAATTTCACGCTCTTGCCACGTTTTGTGAGCCCCACGGCCTCGCCGCCACCCGCGGCCGCCGCAAACGTGACATCAATGAAACTTTTCCGCTCGTCGATCGCACCTTCGTCCCGCAGCGTGGTGACCAGCTGGGTGAGGACTTACCGCAGTACCTCCCGTTGACACCCGTGTTGGAACCGACGATGGACCATTTTGCAGGGGGGATAGCACTGAGGCAAGAAGGGCCATTGTCCGCCGGGGTTCAGAATCCAGAGCACCGCCTCCAAGACCGCTTGGGTCGGCACGGGCCTGCGGCCGGGACGACTATCCAGGATGTATTCTTCAGAAAAAGTGCTCCCGAAATCGCTCCCATTGATCGTCGCGCAGACGCAGCATGACCGGACTTATAGAGGTGATATGCAGACCGTCAACTATTTTGAGATAGGTTCTAGTGAGCTCAACAATGAAACCTGGACGGACCTACGGTATGGATCTGTGCCCGACTGTGCTACACTGAGGCCATGTCAGATTCAGCCGCGCTCCAATCTACATGTTCGCTTAAACTCCTGCCTGCCTATCTGGGGACAACATCGATTGAGGTGGCCATTCAAACGGCACGAGGCCGGCGGATACTATGGCTTGAAATCCTTTTGAATGATCGACTTGATCTCTCGCCTTGGCAGGCAAATCCGGCGGTACAAGAGGCGTATCGTACGGCATGCCGTTGGTACACACAGTACCGACGCATACTCACTTATCTCTTCGACCGTGCCCCTCTTCCGCTCGACTCCGGTCCGATTGATTTTCGTCAGTATCGAACGTTTGCCGAGGCGGTCTACTTTGCCTACGCTCACCGCTGAGCATCTTATCGATCTTCTCACTAGGTACATTGCTGAAAGCGGTGAAACAATCGATCTCCTTCTCGTCGGTGCGCTGGCGCTGCACGCCTATGGAGTTCCCCATCGGGCCAACCGCGATGTCGACGCTGAATTACAAGGTCCGCTGGCGCCTCTGATGGAATACTTGATGACTCACGACATCCCTGCTGATCTCACTCAAAACTTTTCCGGCTGGTCGGTCGTCGCCATGCCCCCAGGATACCGGGATCGTGCAATTGACTTCATCAAGATGCCCAAGCTTCATGTGCGTGTATTGTCACCGCTCGACTTTGTCATTGCGAAGCTCCGACGTGGGATCGATGTCGATTTCGACGACGCTTTGCTAGTGGCCCGCCATCACCACATCTCCGTCGACTCCATTCAGACCAGCGCGCGGGCCGCTCTTGCTGCATCTCCGCAGGACACCACGCTTTTTTTTTGTTCCAGAAGACGATCGATCTCTTTTGTAAGAGCCTCACGTCATCAGAGCCGCAGCGAATGTAGCCGTACAACACTTAGGGGGTTGTTTTTTCTATCTCAGGCGTTACAATATCGCCGCTTTATCAGCGCTGACCAATAGTCAACCACTATAATAGAGAGGCTTACCGTGAGTCTTCGAAATCTTCTTCGGCTTGTTGTTGCAGTAGGTATGTACGGTACCGTCGGCCAAGTCTGGGCCTACGACGCCAGCCCGAACACCGGCGGCAGCCTGGACGCCTGCACCCAGGTGAATTTTGAGTCATTCACACCCCCCCCATTCTCGCAGGATAAGAATAATGTGGAAGTGGCGCCGAAATCGGAGTTTTCATTCCTTGCTTCCAAGACAACCAATCCCCAACGCATTACCGTGAAGATCAAAGACGAAATCGTCCCTATCACCGTGAAACCCATCAGCAACGGATTTCTCGTCAAAGGGAAAATTCCCGCTACCGTCAAGGGAAGCTATATCCGTGTCGATATTTACGCCAAAGGTCCCAACGACTGTGATAAGGCCGATGGCTGGCTGTTGAAAGTGGGTAATTGACCGCGAGCGAAACGACGTGGGCAGGGAACCTTCCCTGCCCGGTTGTGACCCCGACCTTCGCCCCACTCACCTCAAGGCTCTTCCTCTTCAACTGACTCAATCGATTCCCGCAGCGCCGCTACGAAGGCCTCCGGCTGGGCCATGGCGTTTTCCGTCAATTGAAATTCACTGACCAGTACGCCGTCTTTATCGACCAGCAGGAGACGATAACCTTCCTTCACAACGTTCCTTTATCGTTCAGATGCCCGGTAAACGAACACATGCCGCGTACTGCATGATACAGTCGGCAGGCGCCCTCGCTTTCATAACCATGCGTTTTGCGTAGTCGGACGATGGGAACTATCTAGAAGGGAAAACGGATACCCAGTTGGACTTCATTCGGAATCAGCTGTTGCCCGAACAGACTCTTCAGCCCGGCATTGACGGAACCGGATGAAGCAGATTGGGCCGTATTGAGCGAACGATCAAACTCCGTAGCATAGCCGCCGCCAAACCCCGCCCCGATGTAGGGGACGAGCGTCGTCCCTCCGACTGAGATTGGTTTCGACACAGTCGGAAGGGTCCGCAAGACCATACCATTCTCCACCGGCACGGCCGCGGACGGAATCGGCCTCGCTAGCGGCTCCGTCGCAGTGGGCTGGATCTCAGCACGTCCGTCTTTGATTGTATCTGCATGGGAGAGCGACCAGCACACACTCATGCTCACCGCGAGACTGATCCCCATTGACCATATGACGACCTGAGCCTGATGCATGCTATTTACCATAACAACTCATCCATCGCCTTTGCAAGCGGCTACGATAGTGCCACGGCGCCTCTCTGATGTGTATCGACCAATGTGTGGATCCGATAGGGTCTCATCGGACTCAGGCTCTTGAGCTGAACGCGCATGTACGCAAAAGCGAGAAAGGCCCGCTTATGGTTAATGCGAATTCCATCATCCGCAAGGAAACCGATGAAGCATCAGGGAATGAGATCGACCGTGACATCCATTTCATGAAGGGTTATACGGTGTTCAACGTCGAGCCTTCAGCCAAAACATTCTACCGGCAACACCGTAAATCCAGTAGAACTCCTCCCAACCAGGGCTCAATCCACCAATGAGTAGCTCGTGCTCCGCCCGCCCGCCTCCTCTTTGACAAGTATGCGCTGGTCGATCAATGCCTGAATATCGCGTTGGGCGGTGTCCTGGGAACACTTCGCGATCTTTGCCCATTTTGTCGAGGTGAGTTTCCCGTCAAGCCCATCAAGCAACTTGTTCAGCAACAGACGTTGCCTGTCATTGAGACTTGTGTCCGCGTTCGTCTCCCAGAATTTTGCTTTCCGGAACACGCCGATCAGACTGAATTCAGTGTTGACGATCGCGCGATCCAGGCACCCGAGAAACCAGTCCATCCATGCGGTCACGTCGAGCGTACCGATTTGCGTGTCTTTCAGGGTATCGTAATAGTCTTTCCGTTCCAGACGGATTTGGGAGGACATGCTGTAAAAGCGTTGAGAGCTGTTTTCGGATCGGGCCAATCCCCAGTCCGCGATCGCCCTTGCAATACGGCCGTTGCCATCTTGAAAAGGATGGATCGTCACAAACCACAGATGCGCGAGGGCCGCTCGTAAAACCTGATCCGTACCGTCCTTTTTGTTTACCCAACGCAGGAATTTTGTCATTTCAGCTTTCAGGCGCTTTGCTTGCGGAGCTTCGAAATGCACCTTCTCGCACCCTACTGGACCGGAGACCACCTGCATCGGCCCTTTGGAATCATCGCGCCAGGCGCCGACAATGATCTTGTGTAACCCGCTGCGTCCTGTCGGAAATAGCGCCGCATGCCAGCCAAACAGACGTTCTACCGTCAGAGGTGCCTCAAAATTTTGTGTGGCATCAAGCATCATCTCAACCACACCTTCAACATGACGATCAGCCGGAATCGCGCCGGCAATATCCATCCCGAGCCGCCGTGCGACGGAAGAGCGCACCTGTTCCAGATTCAGTACTTCCCCTTCGATTTCGCTGGATTTCAAGACATCGAGGGTCAGCGTTTGGAGGACGGCCTCCTTCCGAAGCCCGAAGCCGATGGCTTCCATGCGTCCGATCAAACGACCCTGGCGATGGCGCACCGCGGCCAGTTTCGGGGCCAGTTTATTTTGATCCCAGTGATAATCCGGCCAATCGGGCAATTCATGGATATATGTCATTCTCCGCAACCCATGCGGACATTATAAGCCATTTTCTCCGCATGCCCAATATTAATATGCGCAAGCGATGCGGAGCTTAAGACTGTTATTCTCCGTAATCCGAAGCAAGGGAATAAGATCACCGTCATCCCTGCGCGGACCGTCTTCGGGTTGGCGCATTCAAATCAAGCGCGGAATTAATACCCGGCCTTTCAGCCATACCGACCACCGACGGCCGATCCCGGCTTCAGGCTTCACCTATTTTCTTGGTGAGTGAAGCTCGTCACGATATTGTAGGCCTGCGTACCGACGAGATACATCATCGAGATCCTCTATGCCATCTCTGTGCTCGCGCTCATAAGCGCCGGTCTGGCGGTGATCTTCG
>NZ_JBLYIG010000348.1:0-3968 GCF_049222245.1 Nitrospira sp. BLG_2
CAGCGTTTTGGAATGTACCAACGGCGATTACCGCGTACCGGCCTTTTGTGTATGTCGATGTGTGAGGAAGCTTGCAACTTCTCTTCTCGCTTCACAAGGATGTCGCCCGCACGTGAGCGGCGGGCGACATCCTCTTCCTGAAACAGCCGGTATGAAACTTACTCGCGGAGCTTGATCCGTCGGGCATCAGCCGGCCGTCCGACCTGTTGAATCGAAAGAACCGGCGTTCCCTTCAAGCTCGACCAGCTGGCGATGACCTCATAAGTGCCTCGGCCGTCTACATCGCGTTTTGCAGCGATTCGCACATCGCCCTGCACCGTGATCAGCAGCGAATCGATGAGTCCGGGTCCCATCGGTGAACCGGCCTGATCCGTCGGGGTGAAACGAACCCGTGTGATGTTGCGCCCTCTGATGGGCTGTTGTGGTTCGACAGTAAAGGTAGTTTTGTCGCTCAGTTTTGTTTCCACTGTGACAGTCTGCTCCGCTTCCCGATCGACACAGACACTCCCTTTGCAAAGACGGAAATAGGCATGGAGTTGATACGGTCCGTCGTAGGCGGCAAAGTCTTCCGGTACATTGACCTCCCAATAGCGGTCGTTCGCGGTACCGTCTCCGTTTGTGCCGTCATCGAACAAGGGAAACCGTTTGGTTTCGGTCTTGAGGAGCGTACCGGCGTGTTCCAGCCGCGCCAAGGCGGTTTGGCGAGGAGTTGCCGAATCGCCATTGATCTTGCTTCCCTCTTTCAATCCAATCTTCGCCAGTAAGCGGCCGGTGCTCTGAGCCGGACGAGTGACATCCACGCTTGCCTCAATGGTGTCGTACCCGCCATCCGGCCAATACATTTCGGGAATGTGGAAAGTCGGATGCAGTGATTCGAACGTATAGTACTGGCTGCGATAGGTAAACGGCTTGACTCGGCCTGCGCCACGGGTCAGGGCGGTGATAAAAAACTCCTCGTCTTTACCGGATGCTCCCTGTGTCAGTATCGCGCCGGTACCTTGGTCGCTCGTGGCCTGCACGAGGCTGTTGGGGGAGATGGGCCGCACTTCGTAGCTGAACACCTTGACATGATTCTGTTCCTTGAGCTTGGCCTCCCCTGAGGTGAACAATTCCTTCCCCTGCATGTCGGTAAAATTCTTCGCTTCCCCGCGCAGGGCGCCTGCGCAACGCAAGATGGCTTGCGCGCCTTGCGTCTCGCGATTGTCGCTGATGATGCTCAGCGGTTTTGTTCGCGAACACAGCACGCGGCTTAAGATGTCGTCGTAGGGTTGATCCTTTTCGGTAAATTGAGAGCTATAGACCAGCAGGTCAAATCTGCCGGTCTTGAGCGCTTCCGCAAATTCTCCGGCCGTGCGCGGTCTGGTGATGGCGCCGACGATTCTGCGACCTGCGTCGCCGTAGAGCGCTGTCGCATAGATACTATTGTGGTCTTCAAAGGTGTCGTGCGCCATTTCATCTTCATAATACAGAACCCTCTTACACCCTTTCGCGCAGAGACGGTCGACTTGATGCCGGATCAACGACGCACCCTGTGAAAAATCTTCGAAGGCGTTTGAGCTGAAACCATTGACGTATCCGCGGTGAGGGCGTACGGCACGCGCTTCCCACCGGCCGTTTCCTTCGCCATAAAAAGGTGTCTTCACTCGAACGATGTGCCAGGTGGGCCCCAATGTGCTCTCAACTGCCGGATCGGTCAACGTGACCGGCGCGCCGGAAGGCGTCGTAATGGCCAGCCGCAAGGCGCCGACAGGAAGAGGATTGGTCCACGAAAGCACGAAAACCAGTTTATGGTCTTCGTAGGCCGTATGGATCGTTGGAGCTGACGCCAGTGTGGCACCGGGGAGGGTTTGGATCGGATCTTCTCCGACGAACGTATCGAAGATGTCCGCAAAGCAGAAGACGAAGAACTTCTTCAATTCAAGTGAATTGGGCGTACTGATATAAATGCCCCCTTGGCGTTCGCTGAGGTCGCGCAACTTTGGGCCATCCAGGCCCCCGGGCGTTCCGAAGCCGACGGAACAGACATGCGTATCGCCCAATCCTCCCTGAGCGGTGGCAATGGTAGGGGCGGTGTTCTCCATCCCATCGGTCAAAAGCAGCAACGCTTTTCTGGGGTTACTGCCGCCCGTGACCAGTGTCTGGGCTTTCTGCAGGCCGTCCCCGATGCTCGTGTTTCCATTGGCCGTGACGCCGCTGAGCGCGGTCGTGAGGGCGGCAGGAGCACTCGCGACGGTCGTCAGCGGCATGGTCGCGGGACTGGAAGCGGTTGTCGAGAACGTCACCAGTCCCAAGCGATGACTGGACCCGTCCTCAAGGAGATCGGCGAACAGACCGGCCGCGGATTTGGCCGCATCCAATCGCGTTCCGCCTCCACTCGTGGGTAAACTCATACTGCCCGATCGATCGAAGACGATGGCGATGTCGGTTGCCTGGTGCGTGCGCCATGCATCTTGGACGTCGTCAAAAATATGATGATATCGATAAAAAATCGGATCGCGCGGAGACCAGCTGGGGCAGTTCATATCCGCGGATGATCCGGAGCAGGAACCGGTTCCACCGGCGGCGGCGATACGGCCATGATTGGTATTATGCCAGCCAACGATCGCATCGCCGATCGCGCTCACACTGGCAAAACTGTCCAACGTGCCGCCGGCAGCAGGAAGTTTGAACGAACTCGGCAGCGCCTGACACGTCGTGCACGGTGCGTCGTTGGGGCGACCACTGTGGGCCGGAGGGATCAAGGCGCCCGGCGCCGCGACCCAGGTTTGAATATGCGGTTCGCCGACCGACGTCAGATAACGGTCATATCCCAGCAAGAATTGCTTGTGAAAGCCGAAGAAGCGGTTTCCCCAATTCGCGCCGGTGTGGTCCGGATTCGCGCAGTGCCAATTTCTGTGAAACTGGAGCACGGATTGCGGGGACGGTGCCGCTCCGCTGCAACTCCAGGCTGTGGGAAAAAATCCGTCGATGCTGCTGAGCGGGAGAGCGATCCAATTGGCTGTGTCCGCTTCGTGGTTCGGATCTGCCAGGGCGGGACCGGGGCCACTCGTTGAGGCCGTGAGCGCCAACACGATCGCCACAGAATAAACGCGCCAATATTGCCATCTGCTATTCTTCATTCTTGCCTCCATGTGTGATGAGTCAGCGTAGGACCGACACCGATCATGTCGAGCCTATCGGCAAAACTTGCCCAACGAACTGAGCGGTCAGCCGATCGTCGGCAAATGGCAGAACGGCTTAGCGAGGATTGTGCCAATATGGAGGAGGGTAATTGTCCTGTTATTCGCTATGTGACGCAGCAAGTAAAAATATTATGTATCCGAATTGATTCAATCGTGTATCCATCTGGATAAACACGTGCACATATCTCGGCGAGAGGCAAGGCAAGATCGGCTATGTGGCTGCCACTGTGGAGCCTACTGTGCCGCAGAAGGAAGCAATTGCCAAATGAGGCGCGCGCAGAATCTATGACTACCTGGTACGTATCATTTGCTCTGGCGCATGAGGGCCGTACGCAACCTCTCTTCCTGCTCTTTACTGAGCGAGGTCTTGAGAATGGTTCCTTCATACTTTGAGATACCTGTCAGCAGTTTGTCCTGGTCAACGCTCCGAATCAGCAGGAAGATCGCGGAAGTGCCGCGCGTGATCGTGCTGCCTAAATCTTTGATGAACTTATCGGGAATTCCATAGTCGCTCAATAATCCATATTCGCTGGCGGCGGTGGTCATGGCGCCGGCTCCTGCGCCGCCGGCAATGCTCCCCAACAGACCGGCCAAGGGATTCATGAACAGCAGTCCCATGAGCCCGCCCCATAACACGCCCAGCGTGACACCATGCTTGGTGGCGCCTCCGAACACATCGACGCATTGCTTCAGATGGACCTTCCCATCCATGTCGCGAACCACGATGACCGCGTCTTCCAGATCCAGGACATATTCAGTTTCCTTGGCTCGTAGTTCGTTCAGTAC
>NZ_JBLYIG010000349.1:0-8054 GCF_049222245.1 Nitrospira sp. BLG_2
CAAATTTTGACTTGAGCTGACAGGGCATCACAAACCCCGCTCGCCCCGCGTCACGAACATCTGACTCAGTGATTCCTCGGCACAAACAGACGAACATTCAGTCACCATCAAGAGATTATGAGAAGCATTCTCATTGTGCCATTTCAGAACGACTCTGTCAAGTTCTCTCATGAAATCCTGGCCAAACGTCTATTTATGCCTTATCCATCAATGAGGTAGGTTCACGAGAGGGTTTCTTCCAGCTGTTGTACCATCTCCTGAATGGTATCAAATCCTGATTGCCAAAAGGCTGCGGATGTCATATCCACACCCAATTTGCTGAGAATGTCTTGAGGTGATTGAGAGCCCCCGGTGGCAAGCAAATCCAGATATTTGGGAACAAATGATGCCCCTTGCTCCTTGTACATTCTGTATAAGGCCAGTACGAGCAGATTGCCAAAGCTGTAGGCGTAGCAGTAGAACGGACTGGCAAAGAGATGGGGAATCATGAGCCATTCCCATTGAAACTCGTCCGGTACTCGTACCGCCTTGCCGAATTGCTGCTTCAGTTCTGAAAGATAGGCTTGTGCCAGTTGGTCTCCCGTTGCTCCTCCCGCTACCATTTGATGCGCTGCTTGCTCGAAGCGAATGAAATAGGCCTGCCGCAGCACGGTTGCATAGATGTCATCCAGCTGACTCACGAGTAGGCCCTGTCGAATGGCTTTGTCGCGCTCATTCGACATGAGGGTGTCGGAGAGAATGCGTTCGCCGAAGACGGAAGCAGTCTCCGCCAAGGGAAGGGTTGAATGGAAGGTAAAGATCGAATGGTCTTTTGCCATCATCCCATGGACGGCATGGCCCAGCTCATGGGCCATCGTGGCAATGTCTCGGGCTTCTCCGGTGAAGTTCAACATGACATAGGGGGTGAGGCCCGGTACCATGCCATAGCAATATGCGCCGCCCAGTTTGCCGGGACGTGTCGGCCCGTCGACGTGCCGTTCTCTCACGACGCGTTCGGCCAGGTCTGCAAGCTGGGGAGAAAAGCCTCGGTAGGCACCCAGCACCATGGTGACGGCATCAGAATACGTATATTTCTTCGTGCCCGCACGATGGGGAGCATAAATATGATATCGATTCATGGGAGCGATCTTGCAGATCTTCGCCTTCAGTTTGAAGTAGGTCTGGAAGATCTCGACATTTTTGGCACAGGTCGTCAACAGCACATCGACGGCTTGGTTCGGCACATCGTTGCCGAGGTTGCGGGTTGCGATAGGAGAAGCGAACCTCCGGAGTCCGACATTCTCGGCCTTCCAGTCGTTCACGAGTGTCCGATACATCTCTCCGAGCAGGTCACGTTGGGCTGAGAATACACGATAGAGTTCTCTATAGGCAGTCTGGCGGACGGATGCCTTTGGGCTCCGCACATGGCTCATCAGCTCTTCGCGATTCATGGCGCGCGTCTTCCCGCCGATCTTCATCGTGAATGTCAGTCCGTTGGTCACGACGTCATAGAGTGTGTTGACGGCGCTTCGGCCGGTCACATTCTTGATGTTGATGATCTTTTCCTCCGATTCCGAGAGTGTGTGAGGTGTGTGACGTCTGATGGTCTCCAGGTAGTACCGGAGGTCGCCGGCGTCGGCCATGAGCCTTGCCGCATTTTTGTTATCCACCCCCTGCCACCAGAGGTCAAGAAAGAGCAGGCGGTTGTTGACGGCGGTGAGCCGCTCCTCCACCTTGGACTTAAACGACCGTGCTGTGGTGTTTTTGGTGTCTTCCGAAAACCAGAGATAGGCGAATGCGCCAAGCCGGGCAGAACCTTCCGCGATCGATTCGGTGAGCCTCAGGATCGATTGGAAGTCAGAGCTCGCCATGGTTGCCTGGAGCCGGGGACGAGCCGACTCAACCTGCGCGACGTGTGCATCAAGCGCTTTCAAATGTCGCTCCAAGCCGTTCAGGGGATTCTTGACGAGGTGAGTGAGGTCCCACCGGTCAGACACCACCAGGGATGCAGTCTTGTGCCGAACCGGATGTCTAGCAATCATGTCCAAATCTCCTTTGCGTAGCTGGCAAACCGTGCGGAAGCTGTATCTTATCATCGGGCTGTGCCGTGATTGGAAAAAATCGTCAGGATCAAATAGAAGCGCAGTCGCATTGACAGTCAGCCGTCCGGATGTAAAGATTGTTTCACGGACTGCAATATGAACGACCACGAACTCCATCGTGTTGTTCAATATGTGACCGCGAGCACATCGTATGCGCGTGACACGGTGTCGGACATCCTTCACACGGGTCTCGGAGAGTTGTCCGCCCTGGCTACGCATTCGACCAGGCTCTTCGAACGAGAAGCACTCCTCGAATATGTTTCACAGTGGACGATCAAACGAACGGGACAGCCGGAGCCGTTGGTGCGTGAAGTCCTGGGCTGTGCCGGTCGGTGGCTGGATGAAGTGTATGATGAATGTGTCGCTCGGCAACCGGGAGTCTTGGGCGAGCCATCGGATGGCGATGAAGGCGCCGAGCCGGTCCCATAAACGATTTTGGTTGTCGGGGAAGGACGCTTCATGAACTGGAATGGGAACAGTGATGGCACGCTGGCGGCCACGACGCACCATGAGGGTCCATTCCCGCCGGCACGGCTCCCCTGGCGCTCCTGCCGTTGCTTGGAAGCATCATCTACAGCAGGGGCTTCCACGTCATCTCAATGACCATTGGAGTCTCTTGCATCGGCATTGTGCCGATCACTCCAGTCGCCTTCGGCTCGGACGGCTTCTTCATCGCCTGGTCCATCATGATCTCGGTGTCCAGGAATCCGCGCTGGCTGAATTGGAACTGGCCTCGCAGCTGATTCGCGTCGGACTCGGGGTCACATTTCTACCTGAGTCGCAAGCCAGGACGGCCGATTTAGAATGTCGTCTGGGATCGGAACGGTTCTTTGTCGAGGTGACTGCGATGGTAGGTTCAGCTGAACGACGACGGCTGCCTGTGCGTGGGATCATGACAGGCGAGGAACTCGGCGAGGAAGCCGATCGTGGCGCGATCTTGACTCACCGGATCCTGGCGCGTATCAAACAAAAGGCAAAACAGCTTGCCGACTATTGTGATCCGGTCATCCTGAGCATTTCAATTCCGCGGGCGGATCTGCTGGGAGGACGTCAAGGTCGGCGTGAACAGATCCAAATAGATTTGAAGGCTTTGGCTGGTTCCGTAACGGTCGATTTGACGAGCCGTCGGCATCTCAGTGCTGTGTTGATTTCGCTCTGGGATGTCGAGCCGCTTCCCTCCCGTGCGGCATTAAGGCTTGCCAATGTCGAGATAATTGAACGGACTAAACATCAGCACACTCAACCTCGTGTGCGCTTGTTCATTCAGAACCCTAGCGCGTCAGCTCCACTCTCCGAATCGTATGACGCTTCGATCAGGCAAACTCTCTAACAGGTTGTTCATAAGCCCCTCCTCCGCCATTGTGTTTGTGATAAGTGGGGTGCCCACGCCGCTCTCGAGCATACAGAGCCGACTGTACTTTCCGTTATCAATTTACAAAAACCCAGCTACGTAGCGCACCACCAAACCTGTCGTCACACCACTTGTACAAGTCGAAGGCCAGTGCATGCGCTATCGCACACTCGGTTTGCCTAGACCATAGATCGAAATCCCTTGTTTCAAACGTCCGTGCCGAGAAGTCAACTCTGGCAATGCCAGCTTTTGTCCTCCTTTCTCCCTCGCAAGAGGGATAGATGAACCAACACTAGCTTTACTAGATGTAGACGCCTGATTGAACCAGTGTGATAGCCCCGTTGAAACAGAAAACGCGATGGCTTGCTTGCTCGATCTATCTCATCGCATGGCGAGACTTGTCACAATCATGATGTGCGCGTCGGCTGTTTGATTTTCTATATCGTGTGACGCAACTAACAGGAATGTGACAGAACCTCATGCACTAGAGCCCGCTCTACAATCCCCTGCACCGCGTTCGCCCCACTATGACGTGTTGGTCACGTTCAAGGGCGGGGGTTTCAGCAGAGCGGATTGTATCTATCCTGAAGGAGAACCGAACCGACGTAATCGCTGACATCCAGCGTGGCCGCCTCTATCACGTCCGAATTGCGGACGATCGGTAATTGATGGTGCCTCCATTCTAGTTGAGATTCAAGAGCGGAGAGGAGGATCTCAGAACCAATCGCCGATGCCGTCGCGTCCGTGATTATCCAATTCAGGTCATATCCGGAGGTTGAGTATGCCGAGCCCGAGACGCAGAAGTAGCGGGATAAGAATTGTACTCTGTTGGATCGGGGCCATCGTGGGCCTCACAACAGCCGTGGTGACATGGTCAGGACTTATGTCCGGAGATCGCGTGGTGTATGCGAAGCAGAAACAGACATCCGGCGGAATGACAACGTTATCAGGAGACGTGCGTCGCTCCGCGCACTATGTCCCAGGAGAGGTGCTCGTCAAGTTCAGGGATGAGGCGTCCTCCGCGGGAATCACGTCGCTGAATGTCGATATAGGCGCCAAAGAGCTCAGAGCGCTCTCGATGAATGCCGCGATGGTTCACCAGTACAAATTGGACGGTGCCCTGTCGGTGGACGAAGCGGTCTTGAAGTACCGAAGTAACCCGGCCGTGGAGTATGCCGAACCAAACTATCTGTACTCGCTACAAGCCATCCCTAGCGATGCTCAGTTCGGAACATTATGGGGTCTTCATAACACAGGTCAATCTGTGAACGGAACGGCAGGAAGGGCCGATGCCGACATTGATGCCCATGAAGCCTGGGATATCAGCACGGGAAGCCAAAATGTGATTGTCGCCGTTATTGACTCAGGTATTGCCTACGACCATCCGGACCTGGCTCCGAACATCTGGACGAATCCAGGAGAAATCCCTGGGAATGGAGTCGATGACGATGGGAATGGATTGGTCGACGATGTGCATGGGTGGGATTTCCTCACGAACGACAATGATCCGATGGACCCTGTCGATCTCAATCCCGGCGGGAATGAGGGACACGGCACTCATGTCGCAGGAACCATCGCTGGCGCCGGGAACAATGGAACTGGGATCACCGGGGTCATGTGGACCGCGAAGCTGATGGCGTTGAAAGCGGGGGGTGTGAATAACGTGTTGAGCACCACTGCCATTATCAGTGCGATCCACTATGCCATCGCCAAAGGCGCACGCGTAATGAACGCGAGCTTTATTGGACCTGAGTGTAGCCTGGCCTTCTATGACGCGGTGAGCGCGGCGAATGCAGCCGGTGTGCTGTTTGTGGCCGCGGCAGGCAACGGTGGACATGATGGGATCGGCGATGATAACGACAACATGCCGAACTTTCCCTCCAATTTCAGTGCGCCTTCAGTATGTGATGGGCACCAGAAGGCTGCATTAGGAAACGTGATTGCAGTCGCCGCGACGGACCAACATGATCAATTGGCCACCTTCTCGAATTTTGGGTCCACGACCGTCCAGGTGGCCGCACCAGGCGTCCGCATCAACAGCACAACGCCCACATCAACCATGACGACTGTCCTCTTTCATAACTTTGACTCCGGCCCCACCGGCCTTGGATACGTCTTCGGAGGAACCAAGAGCACCTGGGGATTCGCCAATTCCACGTCATTCAGTCAACCGAACAGTCTGGCCGACAGTCCGACCGGAAGCTATCAGAACGACACCGATTCCTTCGCGATGGGACCCGTATTCAGTACCACGGGACAGAGAGGGTGCCGGTGGGACAGCCGCGTTCGTCTGCAAACCGAGCTGGATACCGACGGAATACTTGCCGAAACATCACGAAACGCCGGGACCAGTTGGCAGATCATCAACGGAGCCTCAGGGAGCAGCAATGCCCAGTTCATTCCGTTCACATGGGGGGATCTCGCGGATGGCGCGGCTGATTCACAGTTTCGCTTTCGATTCATAGCGAACGACAGCCAGGTCTTCGACGGCGTATATATAGACAATGTCCGCGTCGTTTGTGTGGCGGGTCCGCCGTCGGGAACCACGGACTATCAGTTTTTTCAAGGTACTTCGATGGCCACTCCGCATGTGGCGGGACTCGCCGGCTTGTTGCTCTCGGTGAATCCTAACCTCACGGTAGCCCAACTCAGGAACGCCATCCTGAATACCGTGGATCGGAAGGCGTCCTTGAGTGGAAAAGTGTCGACCGGTGGGCGGATCAATGCCAGGGCAGCGTTGATCAGCGTATTGCCAAATTCCACTGTTACCGTCCACAAGGCCGGTGCCGGCACCGGTACCGTTACGTCGAATCCTGCCGGAATTGACTGCCGGACAGCATGCAATGGGCAGTTCCCGCAAGGAAGCACGGTAAATCTCACCGCAGCACCCGATTTTGGGTCGGTCTTTGCGGGGTGGAGTGGAGATTGCGTAGGAACCGGCCCCTGCACGCTTACCCAAAATGCAACTGTCACTGCAACCTTTAACATTGTGCCAGCCACTCCTGCCTCTAGCCAAGCTAGCAATGGTGGAGGAGGAGGCTGCACGCTCGCCCCTGGCACAACGGGTGACACGTTGCTGCCCCTCATGCTACTCCTGTCTGTGGTTGTGTTGTTGTGGAGGGCAGGACGTCGATGAGACTGAATTTCGCCAAGAGTGGAATGTCGTTACAACAGAATCCGCACTCCGTCTGCATGGTCGAGGTGCAGGAAGCTTCCTCTGGTGCACTCTCTTTACCAAGCCGCTTAGCATCAGTACTGGCCCTCATTGGACTTCAACTTAATCGTCCCTTTCATCGGGATTCTGCATTTCTCTTGTTGTTGGCTCTTGGTCCGATGGTATGGCTTTCCTTGATAGGGCTCTTTGCTTTTCAACCACTGCCTCGGCATGCCATATGGTCAACAGCTTTTCTCTCCGTCGCCCTCTGGCAGCCGGTGTTCGAGGAATTGCTCTTCCGTGGCATCGTCCAGGGCTATCTGCTGCAATCCATGGCCAGGCAGAAGACCTGGCTTGGTCTCTCCATTCCTAACTTGATGACATCGGTCCTGTTCTCATTGGCCCATTTGGCCAGCCATTCTATTTCGTGGTCCTTGCTCGTGTTCGTTCCTTCTCTCTGTTTCGGCTTCGTACGAGATCGCTTTGAATCCGTGTATCCCTCCATCGCTCTGCATGTTTTCTATAATACCGGTTACTTTTTTCTCATCGGTGGTGCCACTCTTCTAAACTCCCGCTAAGATGCCTCACCTTTGGATAGCTAGCATGGGGCCTGCTGGTTTCGTCGGCAAGGGTATAGCAGGTCCGGGATGAGGTGTATGTGATGGCTGGTCGCACAATCTGAAGCGACTGGCCACCGCTGTCTCAGCTCAAAGCTAGAGGAGGATCCTGCGCGACGGAGGGGGTTCTGGAACAGATGAGTGATATGCAGACCATCGAGAACAGCAGGAGCGTTTGAATAAGACCAGGCTATAAATAGTCTGCTAATGTTTCACAGAACTGTTCCTGGGAGCCTGGCGAACGGCAACAGAACCATAGAAGCTTTTGGATCATTCGACGAACTTATGGCACTAGCGCATCACAAGGTAGCTGACCCCGATCCTTTGCGGGCATTGTAAACCCGACCACCGGTTTGCTGATACCGCTGGAAGACTGCGATAGCTTCCGTTCGGTACACATCTCGAACCACGGAAATCCCTCGATGTTTCAGCGTCGCCACCCAGTTTTTTGGTTTCGGGGCCTCGTCAAACCCGATCGCTGTTGCATCGGACGCTCGCGCGCTACAGAGGAGGTTTCGAATCCCGGACCAAATAATCCCTCCATAGCACATGGCGCAGGGTTCACAACTCGTCACCAGTTCGAACGCCGGCATATCGTCCGCCCCAAGATCGAAATGCTTCAAGGCGCGGTGGGCATTCGCAATCGCCACCATTTCGGCGTGCGCCAGTGAACAGTTGGTGGGCTCGACAACATTGACCCCGACGGCGATGAGTCGTCCCGTCTTGGTTTCGAACACTGCCGCGCCGAAAGGTCCGCCGGTCTTAGCTGTGACATTGGTCAACGCGAGTTGGATGACGAACTTCATGCGATCACTAGCCGATGTAATGGGCTTTTGCTGGCGCACAGCGCC
>NZ_JBLYIG010000350.1:0-3037 GCF_049222245.1 Nitrospira sp. BLG_2
CTACTGGTGGAGCCTTGGCGTCCCACGGAACTTCACCAAGATCAAGAAGGTTGGAGGGACGGTCGAGTGCACTTCATGGTCAGCGGTAGCCAATCTGGTCGATGAGATCAAGCTGACGACGGTCAAGACATCGGCGGCCAATTTCGTGCTGGGCGACCTGTTCTTCGGCTACAAACCAGAGAGCGGCAACACCAGGATCGGGCGGGTCTATCGCAGTGCCGCTCCTCCGAATGACGTTGTCCATATCCTGAATTGGTCCGTGTTGGAGAGTGAAACGAGTCCTGTGCACGGCGGTCTGTATGTCGATCAAACGGGCCTGTTCAATCATGATCTGATCGTCGTGACCGGCGGTGAGGCTTTTGAAGGTGGCCGGGTGTGGCGGATCACCTCAAATGGCGATCAAACCTCCAATACGAAGACATTATTCGCCGAGATTCCGAACACACACCTTGAGGGTGTCGTCACTCTTCCGAATGACCAACAGAAGTATGGTCCCTGGGCTGGGAGGATTGTCACCGGCGCCGAACGCCGGGATCCTCCCCTTATCTACACAATCGATACAACTGGCAACGTTGCCGAGTTCGCCGAAGGGATCGCTCCGGAGGACTTCGACATTATTCCGGGTGGTCAAGCCCTCTACTGCACTGACGGCAACGCAGGAAGGATCTACAAGGTCCCGGCGGCCTACTTCACCGAATACGTCGGCGATCTTCTCATCACCCAAGCGGGCGAGGTATGGGACTACCCGGCGGCGCTACTACTCCTTCATTGGGATGGGAGTCATTTCGTGAGGAAGTCAGTCTTCCCCCCTGAAGGAGTGATGTTCGAACACGTCACTTTCGCGCCCATCGACCTGTGATCATATCCATCTTGATTCGGCAATGAAGCCTGACATCTACATAGTGCTGGCTTGGACGGCCGTGACGACGGTTTCCCTTCGCGGTCAGGGCTACCTGATCTACGATCAAGTATCGCCGGTTCCTGGGTCGCCACCGGGAGCCGCAGAATGGCGGATCCCGGATCCGAACTTGGGATCGGGTCAGTCATTCACACCAAGCCTGTCTCGAATCGATTTTATCGATCTTCGGACGGGGGACTATACCGCTAGCAACGGGCGGGGTGGTGGCGTTTTCGTTATTCTGAGGTCGGACTCGATCAGCGGCCCCATTATCGCGTCAACCGCACCAGTCCTCATGGAGGACGGATTTGGACACGGGCCGGGGGTGGAGAACACCGTGAGCTTCTTCTTTCAAGCACCGGTGCCGCTCACTCCCGGCACAACCTATTATTTCCAACCTGTTGTCGAGATGAACAGTGATCCCTGGTATGTCATCGGCTACAACAGCTATCGGTATTCTGGCGGAACCGCTTTCTGGCAAGGAGAGGCGCAGCCGGGACTAGACATGTGGTTCCGGACAGGGATTGTCATTCCAGAACCGTCTTCCCTGGCGCTTGGGCTGTTCGGGCTTGCGGCTCTCGCGGCTGCCAAGAGGGCGTGCGCCGATAGGCGCCAAGCGGTGGGAGCTGTCTTCCCTACGCCTCCGGAATCTCCCACACCTACCCTCCGGCGTGGCGCTTGAGGTGGCCGGTGCTAACGCTGAGGATGAGGTAACCGGTCGGAATCGTGCCGTTCGAGGGGTCCGCCGTCACCGCCGCCGGCCTGAACTGTATCCACGTACCCGGCGTGACGACGCGTGCGCAACCATAAGCCGGCTTCACTACTGTCCGGTCATAACCCGCTGAATACCAGTTGGTTAGGGATTTGGATATGAAAACTCGCGAGGTCGCTTTTCGCAAGTAGCTGATGCAGAGGCACTTTCTCAAATGCGCTCACGCTCAGAATTTGCAGAGTTGTGGAGAGACTCTGCTCCAGAGCGAGTTCCTTGCTGACGATCGCAACCAGCACGTAAACACATATGGCGATCCAGATTTGGGTCTGCACCGCATTCTCCGAAGTCCCATAGAAGTTGCGGATGCGCAGATTGCCCTTCACCCACTTGAAGAACAGTTCGACTCGCCAGCGACTCTTGTAGAGCAGGGCAATGACCAGCGCGGCTAACTCCAGATGATTGGTCAGGTAAGCAAAGAGCCGGAAGGTTTCGGGATGGTAGTACGTGACCCGCCGCAGCAACCCGGGGTAGTTCCGGGCGCTCCGTGCGCCGGACAAGCGGATCAGTTGATCGGAGCGAACACCCTGGTTCGGTTCCACTGGCCGGGAACTGTGGCGCCAACTCTTCATTCCTTCTTTGGCGCGCGTCACAAAGAAGGCTCCCGCCTGGGTGAAACGATACAGGCGAGTGAAGTCCACATAACCGCGGTCCATCACGTAGAAAGCTCCGGGCTCCAGGGGCAGCGCGTCCAGGGCGTTGACATCGTGGCAAGCCGCGTCTGTCAGGCGAATGAAGCTCGGGATCGATCCGTGCAGGTCGAGCAGGGTGTGGAGTTTGATGCCCGCCTTCTGTCGACGGAACCGAGCCCACGGAAACAGGTTCAAGCACAGCTCGATCGTGGTGGAGTCAAACGCGTAGACCGTTTCCTCCAGTTCCACTCCGAAATCGTCGTGGGCATAGAGCTGGCGCGCCCGCCCGATGAGCTTCTGGGCCAAGTCGGCATAGATGCGCCAATCCCTTTGCTCATTGGCATCGGCCAAGGTACTCCGAGCGACATGGCCGCGAATGCCCATATGATAGAGCAGATTGGGGCGGGCGCGCAGACAGGCTTCGATGTCCCGCAGACTCTCTCGATAAGTCAGTTGCGCAAAGGCCATGCAGAGGAATTGGTCCCAACAAGAGAAGCTACTGACCTTGTAGTCTCCGTGATACCGGGCGACCAGGCGGTGGAATTCGTAATGCGGTACCCATTCGACGAGTTGAGCGAACGCCAGCTTTTCGGAATACATTTTCCGATGTTGGCACACCCGCTGCTGAGCGAAATCGCCGATTTGAGTTCAAGTCGTGAGCAGTCGCCGACCACGTTCTCGCCCTTTGTTTACAGTGCTTCGGCGCAAGTCCTACGCTCCAATGACCGGACAGCAGTG
>NZ_JBLYIG010000351.1:0-3605 GCF_049222245.1 Nitrospira sp. BLG_2
GATGCTGATCGGGTTTTTGTTCTCGTTCTTTTGGGCTCACAGCATGACCAGCTTGTCACCACAGGGCATTGCGGAACATTACAGGGGGTCGGATGCGACCTTCGGCGAGCCGATGTCGTTCCGGGAACTGGCTGAGGTGACACACTTTCACCTCTTCACCATGCCGGTCGTGTTCATGATTCTGGTTCACGTCCTGTATTTAACGAGCACCAGCCAGGCCGTGAAAGTATGGATGACCTGGCTGTCATTTGCCGGCGTCGGCCTGGATTTGGTGTCTCCCTGGCTGATCAGCTACGTGTCACCCGTCTTTGTTCTGACCATGCTGACCGGTGATACGCTGATGATGGTGACTTTTTTGATCATGATGTGGATTCCCCTGCATGAGATGTGGATTCTTAAGCAGCCCCTGATGGGCGGGAAACGGTCCGAGGAGACCTAACCCGCTTCATAGCAGTTTTGACAAGCCAGTAAGGCCAGAGGTTTTTCACCCAGAGCCCAAGATCACGAGAGTGGTCTTGGGCTTTGTGGTTTTTGAGGAAGGATGCCCATGCAAATCGAGAATCGTGATCAGATCCATCCCGGCATCGTTGGCGTTCAACAAAAGCTGCAAAAGATCGACCGGCTTCGCCTTCCTGCAGGCTCCCGCCGGGATGTCGAAAGCATTCTGGTTCGTCAGGTGACCAAAGAGATCGATCGCGCACTCCCCTCGCAAGCAGGTCACGGACGGCGCGCTGCCACCGTCGCATTAATGATCGGACGAGCTGTGGGCCTCACCGCCGATGCGCTGCATTCCCTCAAGCTCGCAGCGTATCTGCACGATATTGGGCTTTTGATGCTTCCGCCTCGTCTCACAGAAAACATCGCATTTCTTGAGCCAGATGCCTACGTGGCCATTCAGAACCACTGCCGGATCGGCGCCTCGCTCTTAGAACCCTATGCCTTCCTGCGGGAGGCGGCGATTCTCATCGCCCATCATCACGAGCGGTGGGACGGCAGCGGATATCCCTACGGCATCAGAGGATCGTTCATTCCGTTAGGTGCACGCATCCTCTCGGTAGCGGATGCGTACGACGCGATCGACGTCCCCGAGGTCACCGATGAAGACACGCGCGACGTCATCGCAGCGCGCATTCTTCAGGTGGCCGCCGGCACACAATTTGATCCGGCCATCGTGGCGACTTTAATGGAATGTCGGGGGAACAAAGACACAGCCGATTGCGTGAGACGAATCGAATAAGGACCAGCCGGCGCTCTCCACGCGCCGGCAACGGAGTGGGAGCCATGACCTCCCACTTCACAGGCGGGGGCCCTCAGTCCTCCTGGGGCCCCCCGCCTTCCAAAATCATCGTAAACGGAGGCCGGTTCGGTTTTCTGAGGAAATTCTCAGCCTGTACCACCAAGGAGGTTTGTCATGATGCACTCGAACCATCGAACGACCCGCGGGCCTCTCCTCGTCGCGGCCACACTCTGCTTACTCATAGGCATAGGAGTGACAAGCCCTGTTGCCCGGGCCCAGGAAGCGGCAGGCGATCCGCCGGAAATTACCATCGGCGAGCGGCTGTTTCTTGAAACACGTTTCGCTCAGTTCTTTCAGCAATTCCTCGCGAGCGGCGCAGGGGTAAATGATCCGCTGCCGGCCGGCGATCCGGTTATGGACAAGACGGTCACCGTCGGTGAACCGCTGCCCGGTCCGTTCGCAGGCCTGTCCATGAATTGCCGGGCCTGTCATTTGGTCGATGAGCACGTCGAGACGGCAGGCGGCACGATGCGGACCTATGCTGATTTTGCCCGGCGCAGTCCGGTTCCGGCCCGCGCAGACGGGGCGACCACCGCCCCGCGCAACTCGCCTTCGTTGGTGAACGCGACGCTTCCGCGCAGCGGCGGCCTCCTGCTACATTTCGATGCCGAGTTCCCGACCACGGCGGGGCTGGTCGAAGCCACCTTTACAGGGCGTAATTTCGGCTGGCTGCCGGGCGAACGGGCGCAGGCCATCGCGCATGTGGCCCGCATTGTCCGGGAAGACGATGGAACGGGAGGCCTGGCTCAGGATTTCGGCGGCCTACCGTACGCGGTCATTCTGAGAGGAGCAGACCCCTCGATTCCCGAAGAGTTTCGCCTTCCTGAAGCATTCCGTCTGAACGTGGCAACCGCATCGGACACGGACATTTTCCACGCCGTGGCGAACCTGGTCGCGGCCTATACCGAAGGCCTGGTGTTTTCACAGGATGAAAGCGGCGCCTTCAATCTTTCTCCCTACGACGTGTTCCTGGAAAAGAACGGCCTCCCCAGAAAACCGGCTCCCAGGGAAACCGCATTGGAGTATAGCCGGCGGCTGCTCGCGTCGATCGAACGGTTGGAATCCGGCAACAGTCTGTCCTGGGTGTCCCGCAATCCGCACAAGAAACACCGGAAACATCACCGGCACCTGAACTTCGTCCGGCAGAACCCCGCGACTGAAGACGGGAGGTTCCAATTTCACGATCAACCGTTCGCGTTCGGAACTGAGGAATTACGCGGCTTGAAAATATTTTTCACAGAGGCGCGCCATGGCTTAGATGCATCCGCCGCGACAGCGCGCGGAAAAGTCGGGAATTGCATCGCCTGCCATCAGGCGCCGACCTTCACAGATTTCCGTGTGCATAATACCGGGACAACCCAAGTGGAATATGACCGGATTCACGGGGCAGGATCGTTCGCGCAACTCAGAATCCCGGACCTCCGCGAACGGAATGCCGCCCACGACCAGTATCTTCCGGCTACCGAGCAGCATCCCCATGCCCTGGAGCCCTTCCGGAAGATCCCATCGGCCGGCCATCCCGGTGTGACCGACCTCGGCGTGTGGAACGTGTTTGCCAATCCCGATTTCCCCGCTTCCCAACGCCGAATCCGGCGCATTCTCTGCGCGGAGACCCTCAGCACCGGCTTATCGAATCTGAGCCTCCTCCCGGGACAGACAGACGAGGCATTCGATCATGTCATCGATAGCGCGCCGTTCGCCGGACGATGTAGCGCGCAGACCCTATTGCCGGCCAGCATCGCCGTCTTCAAAACACCCGGACTGCGCGACCTGGGACACTCAGCTCCCTACATGCACAACGGGCAATTTGATACGCTGGAACAGATCGTCAACTTTTATCGCGAATCTTCGGCCTTCCTGCGCAGCGATCGACTGCGCAATGGAGACCGGGAACTTGGCGGCATTCGCTTGACCGATCAGGATGTCACGCCGCTCGCAGCGTTTCTCAGATCACTGAACGAAGATTATGAATAGCCACGGAGGATAAACACCGACTGAAACGACCAGCCGGCGCTCTCCACGCGCCGGCAACGGAGTGGGAGCCATGACCTCCCACTTCACGGGCGGGGGCCCTCAGTCCTCCTGGGGCCCCCCGCCTTATTTTTCTGACAGCAAACGGCCTGAAGATAGGCGAATTCATACGATGGATCCATCCTTCAACTATCCGAACATTCATTGGAACACTCGATCCTACTTCTGCTGGCAGGCCGGCAGGCACGCCTTCATTGGTAGATATGACGAACATTCAACGACTTGCTCCTCTTTGCCTTTTCAGCACGGGCACGAGATCTCCCGTGAGCACCTGCAT
>NZ_JBLYIG010000352.1:0-26674 GCF_049222245.1 Nitrospira sp. BLG_2
GTCTTGTTCCGCTACGGCATAATTCCCGACACGGTACATACAAATGAAAAAAACAGGGGGTTGACAACTTCAATTAACAATGATACTGAGAACTCATATCAACTTCGTGAAGCGCGGATCTGTTTCGGAAATACGGTTCGAAGGAGAAAAGATGACACTGATCTGTCGAAGATGTGGAGGGTTCGTCATCGGCGAGCGAGAAGTGGATTATTATCAGCCGAGTCATTGGAGATGCGTGAACTGCGGTTGGTATCACAGGGGTGCCAGTGTGTCGCCGGTTCAAGCTCGGGACCGGCGGATCGTGGCGCCTAGAAGTTAAGGCGGAATATCGAGAAAGGGGAATACTGCTGTGAAGAAGACATTACGAACCCAAGAGGCGATGAAGTTGGTTCTATGTGGTTGCGGCAAGATACACGTGACTTGGGGTTCTATCACGTTGCATTTCATGCGCGATGAGTTCCAGGCGTTTGCCGAGTCGATACGGCGTCTAGCAGCAATCATGACACAGCCCTCCGCGAATGAAAAATCGCCGGCCACAACGTCTTCCTTCTCAGAAGTGTGTCATTAATGGAAGAGCAGGGCGATCATCCTGAACGAACTATGGAGAAAAGGCTCCGGGTCGTACGGGGACAAGCAAGGGTTCAATCAAGGGGTGAGAGGGTTGTGCGGCTTCTCCATCGAGAACATCCGAAGGATTCACTGTGAAGAGACATCAGCTCCGATCGCGCGACGATCTTGCCGTATTTGTCAGTTTGACAGCGGCGGTCGGCATTCTAGTATCAGCTACTGTTGCCATGTGGGTGTGGTCGGTTGTCTCGGATGCTCCGGTCGCGATAACCGTTGAAAAGGGCTTGGGCATACCCTAGCAGAACCGCGGCCCTTGCCGGTCTCATTATGCGGAGGCAACGGGCGTTCTGTCATTCGGGGAATGTGGGGAGTTTCCGCTATTGCGTAGGGTCAGCCGCCTAGTGGTTAAGTCGATGCGACGAATCTTCATCAGCGGGATACAACTCTGAAAAAATATAGTGTTGATTCTAAGAATAAGGGGTTGACAGTAACGACGGCCCAATGATATTGAGAAATCGTCTCAAATATGGATCTGGATTACTCACTCTAAATAGTCCATGTGCGGGAATGTTCTAGGAGACACGAACTCGCTACGTGCGGTTCGAGCCCTCATAAATAGCAGTCAATCAATGGACGAGGCCAGAGTCGTTGAAGACCGGAGCCCAGGGTGTCGAAGGACCTCTTGGGCTTTTTTGTTGAAAGTAATTGAAGGAGATCGCGATGAGGACCCTGGGTTTGAATCTCGTCGGAGCAGAGTCCGCGGTATCGCATGATGCGCGTGGTCTTGTGGGCACCCCCATGGCGCTCACGTATACGCAGATCGCAAGCTTATTTCATCAGTACCGTGAAGAACTCACACGCAGGTTAATCGGCATGGTGAAGTGTCGCGAGACGGCCGCCGATCTTGTGCAGGATACCTATCTGCGACTGCTCAGGTTAGGCAATCAGCATGTCGTTGAGCAGCCTCGTGCCTTGCTTCACAAAATTGCCACCAATTTGGCGATCGACCATTTGCGGAAAGAAAAACACAGCGTCCAAGGCATCGATTGTTTGGATACGGCCATGGCAGTACCCTGTCACGCACCCTCTCCGGAACGCCAGTTGCTTGGGAAACAGCGGTTTCGACTTTTTCTGCAGGCAATCGAACATCTTCCAGCTCGAACTCGCGAGGCTTTCCTGCTCTGCCGAGTGTACGGATACTCCTATCAAGAGATCGCGACGCGCATGAACATCTCTGAAAGCGGTGTCGAGAAACTGCTCATGCGCGCGCTCGACAGGAGTTGCCAAGCACTGGAAGCAATAGACAACGCTGAGTGAGGAAGTTAGCCGGTTGATTCGTCACACTGTAACCAACGATCGCTTCGTCGGATTTTCCCCGACGGGCCGACTTATGCAGCGGACGGACGAATCAAGCGACATGGTTCCATCTGAAGAAGGAGCCCGGCTCCGGAAGGAAGCCGTAGCGTGGGTCATTCGATTACATCGTGGCGGTATGTCGCCGGAGGACCGGAGGGCATTCGATGCGTGGCAAGCGAAAAGTCTCGCGCATGCCCGCATGTTTCAAAAGGTCTTCGCGGTGTGGGACTGTGCCGAGCTGCGTGCGGCTGCAGCTGTTGCGGCGGCTGAGCCATCCTTGTTCAATGTGAGGCCATGTTCGGTCAACGATGCGTCTCGTCCATGTATCGTGGAAGGGACGGAGACTGCCGTTCGAGCTGCTGAGCATTTGTAATCTCTTCGAATCCTTCCTCTCATTATTTCATGTCAAACAGGTGAGGAAAGGCATATCGCTTTCCGTCTACACAGGGATGGGTCAGAAGTAGGAGGCCTAGAGACTGAAATGGACCGAAGGGAATCAATGGACAGCGAGCCTATATCGCAATACCAGCATACAAATCGCCGATGGCCCTACCAGTGGTTGTGGTGCTTGTTGCTCATTGCTCTTATCATTCCGGTCGGCGACTCCCTCTTCGCGCAGGAAAATCTTGCCCCAGGAATGAAATACCGCAAGACCGATACCAACGCCGGCACGCTCATAGCGGAACCTGCGACGCCGGGTGCCGCCGACCCATTGCCGATCGGGGAAAACGAGGTGACGCCGCGTGAACAAACAGCTGAGCCGATCGAATCCGCGGAACCGAAGCCGGTGGAACCAAAGCCGGTGAGGGTACCTGAAATTGTGGTGAAAGAAACACGGGAGCGAGATACATCTTATACCGTCGAGGACGTATCGACCGCAACCAGAATTCCTGTCCCGGTACACGACACGCCTCGATCGGTCGAGGTTGTGACCAAGCAGGTGCTGGAAGATCAAAAAGTCATCCGTTTCAGCGAGGCCTTGCGGAATGTGAGCGGCGTGTCCGAGTTCAGCAACCAGGGCGGCCAAGGCGGCACCGTCATGATCCGGGGATTTGCGTCGGATCAAAGCGTTTTTAAGAATGGGTTCCGCGACGACAGTTTCTTCAGCTCTCGAGCGCAACGCGACATTATCAACATCGAGCGTATTGAAGTGATTAAAGGCCCGCCATCATTTTTATACGGCCGAGCCGACCCGGGCGGTGTCATCAATCAAATTACGAAAGCGCCGTTGAAGACGCCTTACTATTCCGCGGAAATGCTGTTCGGCAATTATGACCTATATCGCCCCCAAATAGACATCGGCGGACCGCTGAACGAAAGCAAGACCTTGACGTATCGATTCAACGGTCTATACGAAAACGCCGGCAGTTATCGGGAGGGCATGCGCTCGGAACGGATCTTTCTCGCACCGACCTTTGGTTGGGAAGCGGGACCCCGGACGACATTTCGGTTCGAAGGCGAATATCTTTATGATAATAGGCCGATCGATCGTGGTCTCGTAGCGATCGGAGGCGGGGTGGCTCCCATCCCCATCAGTACTTTCTTGGGCGATCCGTCGAGGAAGCTGGAGACGAATCATGGAAAGGCCACGCTGACATTCCTCCACGACTTCAATGATGTGTTCAAATGGCGCACGGCATTCAGAGCGGCTGTGGCCAGCGGCCGATACTCCAGCTTGGAATCTAACTTTTTGGTCGGAGATGAAAATGATGGGATTTTGAACTTGGCAAGGTATGAGATTCCGACCACTACTCAAAGTCATTACCTACAAAACGAGTTGCACGGACGATTCTCGACCGGCCCATTCGCGCACAAGACGATTGTCGGAGTCGAACTGGGACGCGAAGTCGCCTCAGAGTCGGTGTCGGGAGATTTCGGAGGGGATACCTCCGATCCAGGTGTCATCCCTTTCAGCTTTATCAATATCTTCAACCCCGCAAGCAGATTGTTCGTAGATACGCCTCTCTCAAAATTCAGTAACACAAAAACCGTGAACAATATTCTGGGCTTTTATTTCGGAGACCACGTGAGCTTCGGGGACAAACTCCACCTGCACGGTGGCGGCCGATTTGATTACTTTAAGCAGAATCTGACTGTTCGTCCCGACGATTTCACGCCGACCCAGAGCCAAGACAGCCAAACCAACATGGCCTTCAGTCCATCGATTGGACTGACGTATCAGCCCTGGAAACCCATCGCATTTTTTGTCAACTATACGGAATCGTTTCTCCCTCAAGCTGCCGGAACGAGAAGCATCACGGGGACTCTGTTCGATCCGGAGCGTGGAAAGTCCGTTGAAGGGGGTGTGAAGTTTCAAGCCTTCGAAAATAGATTGCGAGCCAGCGTTGCGGCATTCAACATCAAGAAGAAGAATGTGCTGACCTCTGACCCGCTCAATGGATTTCTATTTTCGGTAGCAACCGGTGAGCAACGCAGCCAAGGGATTGAGTTCGACATAGCGGGTAGAATCCTGCCAGGATGGGACATTATCGGCAACTATGCCTACATCGACGCGCGGGTCACGCAAGATTTGCTGTTTCTCCAAGGCAGCCGAGTTCCCAACTCCGCACTGAACCAAGGCAGCCTCTGGACGACGTATTTTCTCCAGGAAGGCCCGCTCAAAGGCCTCGGTGCCGGAGTCGGCATGTATGCTCAAGGGAAGCGAGTCGGGATATTTCAATGCCAGGATCCGGCCAATTGCCAGGCGCCGTTCGAACTTGCAGGATACGTTCGGATGGATGCGGCGGTGTATTATCGACGACCGGAGGTATTTACCGGAACGAATCTGATCGCCGCAGTCAATTTCACCAACTTGCTGGATCAGCGATACTTTCCGGGTGCGCAAAACTTCAGGGAAATCATCTATACCGGCGCGCCGTTCACCGTGATTGGTTCAGTGAAGCTGGAGTTCAACTAAGGGAAATGCGTTTGGCATAGTTGACGGCGACAAGTAGGCATACCTCTCTCCCATCTGGCATCCTTTGCCGGCCGTATCGGCTGGAAAGTTAATCAGAGCGGCAGATCCATCGGAGGGACTTCTCCGGCAACTAAGGGTACTCTGCCCGGGAAGATGGACCGAGGACGTTGCGCTCGCTCGTCAGCGTCACTATCTCTTACTCGACACCTCGTGTATCCCCACGGCGTCCTGCTAATAGCGTCCAGGCTGGCTACGGCTGTAAGGATCACGTTGTGCAGCCGGCGGAGCTTCGTCGAAACGAGACTGTTGGCCCGACTGATCGTAGCCAGGCGCGGGTCGTTGTCGACCCGAAAAAGAATCATTGGCACAGCCGGCGACCATGGTACCGGCTAGAAGGATACAGGGCACCGCGCATAGAATACGAATCATGCTGAACCTCCTCAGTCATTCGCAGTTATTTCGAGGCATTCCTCATACAACCTGTCTGCCGTGCTTGCCGGATACGGCATATCTAAGAAGCCCTTTCGGCCTGCGAAGAGTCAGGTACTATTCGAACTAGCAAACGCGCCATTTTCTTATCTTGCCATTAATCCTACCCACTGTGCAAAGGTAGAGTGCGCTGAGCTAGGCTCGAAAAAGCGGACGCCTTCAGCCTCTGGTATGAGATCTGGAAGTGTGGCATGGAGCGGTTACCGCGACAGAAGTACGAAGGAGTTCCGTGAGCAAGCCGTGCGGCTCGTGCTGGAACAAGTTGACGACTCCGGAAGCGACCGGCGTGAGGCTGCAACGCATGGCGTCCACTAGTGACGACCGGGGTCAGGGTCGCAGAGCGTCAACCTTTTGACCGTAGTGGAGATCACCTCACGGTCTTGACTACCATGGGACTTAAAGACTGGACTTGCAATGTTGAGATCTAACCGGCTCATCCGATGCCGGCTGCGGTTTCCGTCTCATTATTCGTCTACATCTGAGAAGTGTCTCGCGAGGTCAATCGACTTGGGTTCATAGCTCAATGAAATGTGAACCACCCCATGTCCCAGCGTCGGTCGCCCTGTTCGAACGCTCTGGAACAGAGCTACACAGGCTCGCCGTTTGACAGCACGGCAGCGCATTTGCCATATCTGCAGTGAACGATGAGCAAGCAAAAGAGATCTCAACCGCTCCCTTGGAAACAGGTGACCTCCCGCGTGGGAGCCGCCGCGCTGGGCGGCTATGCGCTCGCCTATGCTTTTACCGCCTGCTTGACGCTGCTGCTGCCGCTTCCCAAGACCGAGGCGATCTTGACTGCCGCCATGCTTTCGTTTCTCCTATACGCCGGAGCCATCATCTGGGCATTTGCCGCGGCGACGCCGTGGCGCGCCTGGATCGGCCTGTTGGTTCCGGCCGGGGTGTTTGCCGCGATCGCAGCGCCATTGGCACTCGCCATCGGCCAGTGAGTTCCATGAAAATAGAGCGCGTGTCCTGGTGATTCCATGAAAGCCAGCTTCACTCAGTCGATGGATTGGCTCCATACCTGGGGTGGGCTCTTCTTCGGATGGGTTCTCTTCGCGATCTTCCTGACCGGCACGCTTACCGTCTTCGACAAGGACATTACCTTCTGGATGCAACCGGAGCTGCATCATGTGGAATCCGCTCACGTCGATATCGATGCCGTTCAGCAACAGTTGACTCGGCTTGGACTCAATTCGGAGCGATGGTGGATCGAATTTCCGTCTGCTCGGGCTCCGGCGGTTACGGTCTTCTGGGAGGAGGGTGACACGTTTGAAGAACGGCGGCTTGATCCCACAACCGGAGCGGTCCTTCAGGTCCGTGACACGAAGGGCGGAGAGTTCTTCTACCGTTTCCACTATTCCTTGCATCTCGATCGAGCCGGGGTGTGGATTGTCGGAGCATCAGCTATGGTCATGCTGGTCGCGCTGGTCACCGGCCTGGTCATCCACCACCGAATATTCAAGGATTTTTTCTCATTCCGCCCGCGTGCGACGTCCCATCGGGCCTGGCTGGATGCGCACAACGTGACGAGTGTGCTGGTGCTTCCTTTTCATTTCGTGATCACCTTCACCGGTCTGGTCATTTTCTGGACGATCTACATGCCGGCGGGGATTCAGTTTATGTATGGAGGAAACAACGAAAAGGTTTTTCAAGAGCTTGAAGGGCATATCGAGCGCGAACCGGCGCAGAGTCCGGCCGGATTGGTATCGCTCAGTGAATTGGAACGGCAAGCGCGAACCCATTGGAACGGTGGATCCACGGAGTCGATCGACATTCAGCATCCGGGTGACCGGCATGCCCTCGTGAACATCTCCCGCCGCGCAGACGACCGCCTGGCTCTGGTCGCAGATCGGGTCACGTTCGATGGGGCAACCGGCGAGCTGTTGCAGGTGTGGAAGAGTGAATTGCCGGCTTTCACGACCTATTCCGTACTGATCGGCCTTCACTATTTATGGTTTGATCATGATGCCATCCGGTGGCTCTATTTCTGCATGAGTTTGGCGGCCACGGTCATGATTGCCACCGGGCTGCAATTATGGATCATCAAGCGCCGGGACCGGCATGCCGAGCATCCTCTCGGCACGCGAATCGTGGAATCTCTGAACATGGCCGTCGTCGCCGGCCTGCTGGTCGCGACGGCAGTCTTCTTTGTGGCCAATCGCTTGCTTCCAGTCGCGCTACCGGACCGTGCCGGTTGGGAAATGAGCAGTTTTTTTCTTGCTTGGGCGTTGTGCGCGACGCATAGTTTCGTCCGATCCCGAGCCCAACAGGCGTGGCGGCAGCAATTGTTCATGGCGGCGGCGCTGTTCGTCCTGGTCCCGATCTGTAATCTGGCGACCACCGAGAGTCACCTCTTTGTCACGCTCGCGACCCGGAATTGGCGGCTGGCGTCGGTCGATCTGACATGCCTTCTCGCGGGTCTTCTGCTGGGATGGGCGGCGTGGCGCGTGGGGCGGCGGGCGGCACAGACGGCTCACCATTCGCTCGATCCGCTCAGAAATGCGGAACAGGCGTAAGATGAGATGGATCGCGCTGGCGCTCTGTTACAACGGATGGCTCGGATTGTGCCTGGCCATGCCCAAATACTATAGGCAAGTACTACAACAGAATGCCGCTCCGCCGGCTCAGCATGTCTTGAGGATAATCGGCTGGAGCGGGCTCATCGGTTCGTTGGCCGTTTCCGTGTCGGTCGAAGGGTGGTCGTTCGGGCCAGTGGCATGGGTCGGTCACCTGGCGATTACAGGCCTCGCGCTCGTGTGCATACTGCCGTATGCGCCCCGTGTCGTTCTTGCCATAGGGGTGCTTGGAATGGCATCCGTCATCGCCCTCTAGTTCAAAGGATAACCGGCGCGTACGAGGCCGCGGAGAGCCTGCCACGCGAATTGATATTCCTTTCCAGAGGCTATAGAAATTGCTCTCGATCCCGGCGCCTTGACTTTGCGTTCTCGCTTAGGCATACGGACAGCGAGCCCTAAGCCTCACGCAACCGGCCGTCACCGTCCGAGTGATAAGCCGAGGACGGACTGTCTCGTACAAGATCGATAGCCGAAGACGTGGTGTCTGAAAAGTCTCAAGAAAATATATGAGTGCTCAAACCGATGTAATTCATCGCCCGGCTGGCTATACAAAGGGATACCGTATGAAATGGATGGTATTCACGGGATACATGGTATCTCTATGCTTTTCACTCTCCGGATGCGCATTCTCTTCGATCGACGAAAATAGGCCGCTTGAAGTGACCAGTCGCATTGAGGTCACGCGCAATGAATTTAAAATTGACATTAAACAGGATGAATCGACCAAGGTCACCTCGTACACGGGGCCCAACTGTGCCGAAAACCCTGTCGACCATATCGTGCTGATTCGCGCGCGGCAAATAGAGGATGAGCCTGTCATGTATCAGATCTACGTGTCCGACAGATACATCCATGAGCGACTGCGCAGCGGGATGGGCGGGAAACTCTACCACACGGCGCATGACATCGATGGGGACGCATTGCCCACGGAAGTGCTTTCGCGCAGTGTCAATTGGTGCGGAAAGGACGAGTGTCAGTATGTTGAAGTTGTGGGAGTCGCGATTACCCGGCCGTATCTAGAGGATCGTATCGCTCGCGGACTCACTCTGAAGATCAGCGGCACAAGGGGAGAGGGAACCGCCAACATCCCGGCGGCTTACGTGCAGGCCTTTCTTAAGAGAGTGCCGGAGCAAGGGCCACGGCAACACGTGCACAATGCGGGCAATATACAACCGGTGAAAGATTGAAGCGAATGAACACGGTCGTGTGGTCGGTGGAACTATCGGCCGACGCGACCGATCTGCTTTTGCATCCAGCGAACCAGTTCATTCTTGGTCATCTCACCGGCAGCAACCCGGCGCGTCACAGCTTCGAGGTCTTTGGAAGAGACCGTCAGTTCAATGACGTTTTTATCGAGGAAAACAAACGCCGTCATCACGGCCGCGCGTTTATTCCCGCCTAAAACGGGTGGTTTTGAGCGATATGAAAAAGATACTGCAATCATGACTGCCGCTGGGCCATTGGCTTCATGAGAAGCAGCTGACCGTGGCGGTGAATTTGCGCGATCTGCTGGGTTAGGGTACATCGAATCGGATCGATTCCACCATGCGACTCTTCTTCATGGCTGTTCCTGCTCTCGCCGACGCGTGATTTTAACCGAATGCCAGGTTCCGCGTTCGCTGCGTATCGTAATTCATCGCGGCAAAAGGCTGGTTCTCGCGCATCGGTGGCTTCGTTAGAGAATACCTCGAAACGGCGCGCCGTTTGCGTCGAAGCAAACGGCGGCGTTGCGCGTGAGCGATGCGAAACTCCCGAGGAGATCGACCTGTGGCGCGCTTGAAGAAGTGACTGAACGAAAATTGGTCGCTGAAGCCGAGGGCGGAGGCGATCTCGTCGATGGATGTGTCGGTGGTGATCAACATCGCGGCGGCGGTTTCCGTTCGCTGGCGCTTCAGATAACCGGAGAACGATTCTCCCATCGTCGAGTGAAACAAGTCGGAGCAATATTTTTCAGAGTATCCCAAGAATCGGGCCAAGAGCTTGAGAGTGAGTCCTTTGTGAAGGTTCCGATCTACAAATTCCGCGATGTCTTTTGACAAATCTTTTCGATTCAATGAAGAGCCGCGAGAATGCGTGAGTGCGACCGAGAGATTGCAAAGTTGGCACACGATTTTCAGCAGTTCCTCATCCGTTTTTGCGCTCGAAAGCCGTTCTGCCCACGAAGGAGCTTGGCGTCGAAGTCCTGCCGTCAAAGTCCACAGTCGACCACGTGAAAGCGTGAACCTTCCCGATCGATTCGTTGTATTGACCTGTTGTGGAGCACTTTCGAATGTATCGATCCGACCGACGTCAATGTCATCGTGTAATATTGTTGGCTTGATGTTCATCTGAATACCTTACTTAGGAGAGAATGTTTTCAACCATGTTTTGAGACGTCGCGTTTGAATCGACCTGGCGAGTCCCCGAGCCTGCCCTCGTTGGCGCCGGAGCAACCGGCACTTGTGGCACCAAAACAGGCGATCCCGGCATCCAGTCGGCCTGTTGCACCTCTGACAGTTTATGATGACAGTTTCAGCAAAGTACTGTGTCGCCATGAAATCAGTCTGTTCCCATGAGGCACATTGTCCGTTACAGATGGATGGTAGTTGCGCATTCATAGGTCATTCAGCGCTCCAAGAAAGTGAGATTGTGACGCCCTGATTTGGTTAAACCGACTCCTTCCTGCTACACCGATTCATCGGCACTTGTTCAGCGAAATGTTAGAGATAATGATTTTGAGAACGATTATTAGTATCTTAACGGAATATCCTTGTCAAGGGGCACGGCCGAATGATCTTCCGTATGCTTTGCAGGCCGCCAGCTCGACTACATCGAAGGACTGAAGCAGGCGTTAAAGGGATTTCGGTCGCAGCGCCGCCACATTAGCGGGTTTCCGGATCGCCAGGTGGAAGGCCTTCGTTAGTCCCGCCACGAATGTCTGTGGAGCCCATATGAACAGCATAATCGTGAAATGGAATTCAGCATTCGGCGAAGTGGCCTAGGTCTGCTCGGTGGGACGAGCTCCATCGACGTCTTTGCCAGAGAGTCGTACCTTCCTGATTCCGGCGATCTTTGAGTATCTACTGCCAATTGCGAGTGAACGTGAGAGGAATGCGCCGACGCCGGTGCACATGCTCACTATCCCAACCCAGGCAACATTGATCATGGAGTGCGTCCATTTCTCATCGGCGGGGTGCATTCAGCTCCGGAATGCAGCGCCTTGTCTGTTCGGCAGATGACAGTTCGCGGCAGTACGAGAGATGCGTTGATTGACTTGCGCTGCTGAGGTTGCAACAATGATAGCGCATCGCAGGGTATGCGCACAGAAGGAGTGCTTCATATCGCCTCGAGTTGTGCTCTTGTCGCTTCCTTCACTAATGATGATGCTCGTTCTCCCGAACTGCGCCACCCGGCAGACGCATGACGAGCATCAGTCGTTGGTCGATCCACCTTTCAATCCGCTTTAAGTGAGGACCGATGCAGCAAGCTCAAACAGGAGCATAGTTATCTGCAGCTGTGTGCCTTTAGACGGGCGAGGTTCCCAGGTCCCTGTTCGTGATGTGCCAGGTTCCGTCTCCACCATATAATCGCGATCTCCTGATGATCAGAAGGCTATTCGGATCGAGGACGCCCTGCGGAATGTGAGCGGTGTCCACTGTAGAGTAGCAATAGGTCGCGTTGCCGGATTTTGAGATCGAGCAACTGTCTGAATCTCGCTGTTCGTCGGTTCTTCGCTGCGGACTCTTCTTGTCATTGATCTATCAGCGGTTGGCTGTCGCGGCGAAGGCGTCGTCATGATCTTTCGATGAATCTACACGTATTCATTGCATCATTGGCCGGAGCCGGTGTGGAATTTCTTGAAATGGCTGTGATTGCCTATGCGCTGGCGAGAACCGGTTCCGTCGCGGAGGCGGTCATCGGCATGGTGCTGGGGAATCTGCTCATTGGTCTGCCTGCCTATGCCGCATGGCCATGGCTCGCGGGGATTCCCATTCATATCTTCCAATGTACCGTCGGCGTCCTGTTGCTCTGGCTGGGAGGGTCGTGGGTGGCCAAGTCTGTCCGTCGTAAGCGACACAATCAACGGGCGGGGTGGATGGACAATCCAATGCGGGCTTTTCCGGGCGGCGGCGAATCCCGCCGAACGCGCTTCAGTTTTTTCAACACCTTGGTCATGACGAAAAGCGCCGCGATCGAGGCCTTCGAAATCTGCATGATTGTATCCGCATTGGCTGTGGCTTCCCAGGCGTGGGGTTCCGCACTGGCTGGAATGGCCGTCGCGTTGCTGGGGACGGGATGTTTTGTCATGGTATTGAAAGGCAAGGTTCAGCACGTGCCGGAGGTGGAGTTCAAACTATGGACCGGCGCTCTGCTTTCGGCGATCGGCCTCTGGTGGATTTACGAAGGATTGATGAATTGGCCGTGAATGACCGATCTTCCAAGGCCATACTGGTCCTGTCTATCATGGCCGGACACGATCGCGCTCCTCTCAAGATCCCTCGACCAAACAGCTGGAAGCATGGACTGTGGCCTTCTTCCGCTGCTGTCCTCAGATTCTCTTGCGCTCGGTAACTTTCAAGCTTTTCACGTTGAAAGACCACGCTGTGACACGCAATCGATCACTGCGTACGATGCCTTATTGTGACTCCCGTATTTTCTTGCTCTCTTCGTCGGTAAACTCGTGGCGCGCCGAGGTGGTTTCACCGAAGTGCTGAAACGCCGCCTCCACCATGAGGGGCGCCAGTTGTGTGAGGTCATTCGAGCTGCTCGTGTTCATCGTTTCGCCGCGCCACAGCTCGGCGGCAGCCCCTGTCCCTCGCGACTTCTGCAAATCGAGCACGACGATGACGAGTTGATTCTTGTACTGCCGCCTGCTCGTCGCTTCGGACGGCGTGCTGGTCGCCATGCCATAGGAGTCTCCACCGCCCGGCCCCGATGGACCCATGCCGGCCCCGGCGCTCATGGGAGGCACCGGCGCGCCGTCCGCGGTGGCGGATGTGCCGACAGCTGTGCTGGCATAGGCGAGATAGACACCGAGCTGCGCGGTCTTGCCGGTGGTCTTTTTGTATCCGCGCGCATCCATTTTAGTGGAGACCAGCCTCGCGTATTCAGGGAAGGCCGCGTCGGTTTCCACTTCATTGGTAGGCATCACCGTATAGGTCACGTGCTGGGGAATCGGATCGGGAGACGTACCGGTTCCTGATACGTGGACGGTCACGGTCTGCGCACATCCCGCACAGGTCAAGAGTCCAAAGATGACGACGCTGCCGTACGACAGTTTCATGAGACTTCCTCCTCTTGCTGATAAGTGTCCGGTTTATTCGCGTAATCCCTGGGTGGAACTCGCCGGCGCACCGTCAATGATGGAGAGTTCGTACCGTCGGTGCAAGCCCGATCGAGAGGGCGTAGGCACATCCGCGAAGTAAACATGGTCTTCAGGTGGCGGCGGTTCGCTTGGGTCACGATGACCAGCATCACTACGCGTAAAATTTTCAAGGGAGAGGCTGCGGCTCCCTTCATGTTCCGCGATCAACCGCCAAAAATATGAAATCGGTGTTTCGTAGGCATTGATCGTGGAAATGCACTCCAAGTCCAAGATGTTACTCGGCGGAACAGTCGTATCTCCTCGTTTCATAAAACGTATTCCCTCATTCCGGCGTTCTCACGGTACGCCATGCAAGGGACGGGGCGGTGAAGTTATGAACCGCTCCAGTGATCTAGAGGTTCGATAAAAATTTTTCCACGGGTGAGGAAACAACTTCGTGTTCCGTCTAAGTAGTAAAGGGCGCCTCAGTCAGCAAAGAAGGGACGCGGCCTTGCTACCGCCAGTCTTGTTCCCTTCGATGCAGATGGCCTTCGAGCTCACCGGCTGAGGCACAAGAGAAACCCTACAGAGGTTCATTGCGGTTTGGGATGATAGGGGAAACCCGCATCTCACGCTCCTGGTGCGTCTAACGCCTGAGAGAGGCTTCATTGGCATCCGAAGAGCACAAAGGCATAGCGACACTCGTCGATCTCGCTCGCCGAAGAGCGACCTGCCTCGCCGACCGATCGGCGTACATCTTTTTAACCGACGGAGATGTGGAGATTTGCGAAGTTACGTATGGCGAATTGGATCGCCAAGCGCGCGCCATTGCGGCTTGGCTCAAGTCATTGGGAGCTCAAGGCCAGCGGGCTGTCCTGCTATATCCGCCCGGTCTTGACTACATTGCGGCATTCTTTGGTTGCTTGTACGCGGGAGTCGTTGCCGTACCGGCCTATCCTCCGCAGCGGAAGCGAACGCTGGGAAGATTGCGGGCGGTACTTGCAGACTCGGGGGCTGCCTTTGCCCTGGCGACGACGAAGATTCGCGTCGGCGTCGAACGGCTATCCCGCCAGGATTCAGGAGTTGACGAGCTCGGGAAGGTGCAGTGGCTCGAGACGGATGCTCTGCCCCACGACATCGAGAATACATGGGAACAGCCAGCATTGACGCCGGAGACGCTTGCCTTTCTCCAATACACCTCGGGTTCGACCGGATCTCCCAAGGGAGTCATGGTCAGTCACGGGAATCTGTTGCACAACCAACGCATGATCCGGCAGGCGTTCGGCCATACCGACGAGACGACGGTTCTTGGTTGGCTTCCGCTCTATCACGATATGGGGCTGATCGGGAACGTCCTTCAACCGCTCTATCTCGGCAGGCCGTGTGTGCTCATGTCACCGATTCATTTCATGCAAAAGCCGTTTCGGTGGCTGTCCGGCATTTCTCGGTATCGCGCCACGACCAGCGGCGCGCCGAATTTTGCCTATGACCTCTGTGTACGGCAGGTTTCTGCGGCGGAGCGAGATTCGCTGGATCTGAGCTCATGGTCGGTGGCTTTCAACGGGGCTGAGCCGATCCATGCCGGGACGCTGGATCGATTCTCGGAAACGTTCGGTCCCTGCGGGTTCAGGCGAGAAGCCTTTTACCCTTGTTACGGGCTGGCCGAAGCGACGTTGTTCGTGGCGGGAGGTGAGCACGGCGCAACGCCGATTCTCAAAACCGTCGAGAAGGCGGCGATGGAACGGGGGCGGATGATCGAATCATCGACGGGTGGCGGCGATGCGTATCGGTTGGTCGGATGCGGCAAAACCGCCTCTGATCAGCAAGTGGTCATCATCGATCCGGAGACGCGTTCGCGCTGTCCTTACGGTCAGGTCGGGGAGATCTGGGTCAAAGGCCCGAGCGTGGCCCAGGGATATTGGAATCGCCCGGAAATCACGGCGCTCACATTCATGGCAACGACAGCGGACACGGCGGAAGGGCCATTTCTTCGGACCGGCGACCTGGGCGTGATCCGGGACGGCGACCTGTTCGTGGTCGGAAGATTGAAGGATCTGATCATTATCCGAGGGAGAAACCATTATCCGCAGGACATCGAGACAACGGTGCAGGAAAGCCATCCGTCTCTCAAGCGCGACTGCGGCGCAGCCTTCTCCATCCCCGTCAACGATGAGGAGGAATTGGTTGTGGTGCAGGAAGTTGTCGGAGGCTCTGCGGTCGATTTGGACCAGGTTGCGGCGGGAATCAGCCGGGCGGTCGCCGAGCATCACGAAATCAAAGTACATGCCGTCGTTTTGATCAAGCCGGGGACTCTTCTCAAGACTTCGAGCGGGAAGGTTCAGCGACACCTGTGTCGGACAAAATTCTTGGCGCATGAACTGGACGCCGTTCGAATAGCGTTCCAAGACAAGGGGACTGAGGGGCGGACGGACGGCGTAACGGAAGACTTCGAGGATGGCGTGATGGACGCGGTAGCCAAAATTTTGGCTCATGCGCTCGAACGCGTTCACGTAGGGCCTCACGACAATTTTTTCGAGTTGGGCGGAGACTCGTTGCGAGGCACGCAAGTACTGACGCGGATACGGGAAGTCTGCGGGACGGATCTTCCTCTCGAATCTCTGTTCGACGCTCCGACGGCAGCGGGTCTGGCGGCGCTGATTCAACCGGGAAGTCGATCGACTGTGGTTCTGCCGCGCAAGAGGCCGGAATCCATGAGTCCGAATGACGTGATGCCCCTGTCTTTTTCGCAAGAACGATTCTGGTTTCTCGATCAGCTTTCTCCGGAGAGTTCATTCAACAATATTCCGGTCGCCTTGCGGATGACGGGGGCGCTCGATCGCGAGTCGCTGCATCGTGCTTTGGCTGAAATCGTGCAGCGCCATGAAATCCTTCGCGCGAGATGTGTCGTCTCTCACGGCTATCCCGGTCAGGTGATCGATCCGCGCCTTGATCTGCCGCTTCCAATCGAGGATCTCACGGGTCTGCCGGATTCAGCACAGGAAGAGCAGGTCGGATTACTGCTGTTGAAGGAGGCCCGGCAATCGTTTGATCTGGCGGCGGGTCCCTTGATTCGAGCGCGGTTGCTTCGATTGAGCCAGGCGCAGCATGTCCTCTTGCTCACGATCCATCACATCGTCGCCGATGGTTGGTCCATGCGCATTTTGGCCCGTGAATTGAGCCGGTTGTATGGGGCATTCATGAACGGACTCGATTCTCCTTTGCCGGCTCTACCGAAGCAATACCTGGATACGGTCTTGCATCAACGTGAATGTGTGGACGGTCACGAATGGAAACGGCAAGAGACGTATTGGCGCCGGCAGCTGGAATCCGTGCCACAGGTGCTCGCGCTGCCGTTCGATTTTCCGCGCCCCGCCGTGCAAGGGCAGAGGGGCGAACGGTACGCATGGGGCGTGGATGGAGAAATCGGGAAACGTCTCCACTCGATCGGCCGCAAGCACCAGGCGTCGCTGTTCATGACCGCTCTGGCCGCGTTCAACGTGCTTTTGGCCCGCTACAGCGGACAAGAGGAGTTTTGTGTCGGCACACCTGTGGCCAACCGGTCGCAGCCGGAATGCGACTCGATGATCGGCTGCTTCGTCAACACCGTGGCATTGCGTGCCGATCTGTCCGGTAACCCTTCTTTCTTAGAGCTACTGGCGCGGGTCCGAAAGACGGTTCTTGGAGCGCATGCCAACCAAGATTTTCCGTTCGAGCGGCTGGTTGAGGCGCTGCATGTGCCGCGCAGTCTCAGCCATACGCCGCTCTATCAGGTCATGCTGACGCTGGAAGAGGATCAGCCCGATCCTTGCGGGCTGGATGGTTTGGATGTCCGGCGGATGAAGACGAGCACGCGCACATCCGTCTTCGACCTTACGCTTGAGCTGGTCGCGATGAAAGGCGGGGCTCTGGAGGCGGTGTTCGAGTACAGCACGGACTTGTTCAGCGGCGAGACCATCGCGCGCATGGCCCGGCACTTTCAGGAATTGTTGCGGCAGCTTGTGCTGCATCCGGAAGCCCGCGTGAGCGATGCCAACATGCTGGGGGAGACGGAGCGAGCGCACCTGCTGTGGGATTGGAACGAGACGGCTTCGGAAGATCCGCACGACGACGGCCTCCATCAGCTGTTCGAAGCCCAAGCGCGGCGGACGCCGGACGCCGTCGCGTTGGTGTGGAACGGCGCGTCGTACAGTTACCGGGTTCTCAATGAACGAGCCAACCAACTGGCCCGCGCTCTCCGATCGCAGGGCATTGCCATGGAAAGCCGCGTCGCGTTGTGCCTGGACCGTTCTCTGGAGATGGCGACGGCGTTGCTGGGCATTCTTAAGGCCGGGGCGGCCTATGTGCCGATGGATCCCCAGTATCCCCGCGAACGACTCGGGTTCATGATCGAGGACAGCGGAGCGGAGCTGGTGCTCACGCACACACGCTGGGTCGAGACGTTCCAGAACCAGCCGGTTCCAATCATCGCCCTCGACGAGATGTGGCCGGCCGTGACGGCGTTGCCCGGCGGCGATTGCCCGTGGCGCACGGATCCGGAGAGCCTCGCCTATGTGCTGTACACCTCGGGGACGACCGGCGCACCGAAAGGAATCGAAATCTCTCATCGCGCCCTGGTCAATCACTGCACGGCCATGCTGAAGCAGTACGGGCTGCGGCCGGTTGATCGAGTGCTGCAATTTGCCTCGATCAGCTTCGATGTCGCGGCGGAGGAATGCTTTCCGACCTGGGCGGCCGGGGCAACAGTGGTGTTGCGCCCTAACGAGCGCGTGCCGGCGTTTTCGGATTTCGAGCAGTTCATCGAGGATCAGGGGCTCACCGTGTTGAACCTGCCGACCCCCTACTGGGCCGAATGGATTGAGGCGATGGAGCAAAGTGGCACGGCGCTTCCCGTGTCGCTCCGCTTGGTCGTCGTGGGCAGTGAGAAAGCCTTGCCGGACAGTCTGGTCCGCTGGCAACGCCTCGCCGGGGATCGCGTCGCGTGGTGCAACTCGTATGGCCCGACGGAAACCACGATCACGGCAAGCTGTTTTGTGCCGGAGCGACAGGCTGAGTGGAGCTTCAAGTCCACCGTGCCGATCGGGAGACCGATTGCGAACGTCCAATTGTATGTCCTCAATCCGGCCTTGCAGCCGGTCCCGATCGGAGTGGCGGGTGAGCTTTACATCGGCGGGGCCGGCGTGGCCCGCGGGTATCATCGGCAGCCGGCTCGCACGGCCGACCGATTTATCCCGGACTGTTTCAGCCGCGAACCGGGCCGTCGATTGTATCGGACCGGCGACAAAGTGCGTCGGTTGGCGGACGCCAATGTGGCATTTCTCGGACGATACGACGACCAAATCAAGGTGCGCGGATTCCGGGTCGAGCCGGCGGAAATTGAGTTTTGGGTGAAGCAACATCCGGCCGTGAAGGATGTCCGTGTCTTCCAGGAAGTGCTCGATCAGCCCGGCTCGCCGACGAGGGCACGAGCGGCGGAGGCGCAGTTGGTGTGGGCTGTCGTGTCTCGGGCGGAGAGCCTCGTGACGCCGCAGGAGCTGCGGAGTTTCCTGGCCGAACGGGTGCCGGGGTACATGATTCCCACGGCGTGGGTATGTCTCGACGTCTTGCCGCTCACATCGCGGGGGAAGGTGGATCGGCACGCCTTGAGGCATCTCGCCGGACGGATGCAGCTGGCGGAGCCGGGGTCGGCTCCACCCCAGACCGAGACCGAGCGGGCGATTGCCGAGATCTGGAAAGAAGCCCTCGGCCTCCATGCCGTCGGTCGCCACGACAATTTTTTCGATCTCGGCGGGCATTCCCTCCTTCTCGGCAAGGTGCTGACACAGGTTCGCTCGCTGAGCAACCGGCCACTGGCGATGGTCGATTTGTTCCAGTATCCCACCGTGGAGACTCTGGCCGCGTATGTCGCCGGCGAAGGGCCTCGCATGGGAAGTCGTGAAGCGGCGGCTCACGCCGAACAGACGCAAGAGGTAAAGGAACGACGCCTGGCGGGCTCGCAAAGGCTGAAGCGGCAGCGGGAACAACGACGGGCGATTACGCGCGGAATCTGATGATGGATTCAGACAACGACGATCAAATCAACGAGCACGATGGATTGGACATTGCCGTCATCGGGCTGGCTTGTCGCTTCCCCGGCAGCCATGACAGCACGGCATTCTGGGCCAACCTACGCGACGGAGTGGAATCCATTACCGCTCTCAGCGAGGAGGACCTGCGGGCAGCCGGAGTTCAAGATAATTTGCGCCAGGATCCGAACTATGTCCGAATGCGAGGCATCATCGACGGGGTCGATCTCTTCGATGCCGACTTCTTCGGCGTGACGCCCAAGGAAGCCGAGCTGATGGATCCGCAGCACCGGCTGTTTCTCGAATGCGCGTGGGAAACGTTCGAACATGCGGGCTATGACCCGGAACGGTTTCACGGGCCGATCGGTGTCCATGCGGGCGCCAGCACCAGCGGCTACCTGTTCAATCTTTTCCCTCAGGGCGTGCTCTTGCAGTCGGCCGCCGATATGGCGGGTCTGCTCGGCGTGGAGAAAGATTCGCTGCCCACCCGTGTGTCTTACAAATTGAATCTGGAAGGGCCGAGTGTCGCCGTCCAGACCGCCTGTTCCACATCATTGGTTGCCGTCCACTTGGCTTGTCAGGGTCTGCTGGCGGGTGAATGCGATATGGCGCTGGCGGGGGGAGTCTCCGTCAATGTGCCGCAAACAGTCGGCTATCTCTATCAGAAAAGCGGAATTGCCTCCCCCGATGGACATTGTCGCGCCTTCGACGCCGATGCGCGCGGGACGGTCGGAGGAAGTGGAGTGGGAATCGTGCTGTTGAAGCGATTGGAAGAGGCCCGGGCCGACGGAGATCATGTCTGGGCGGTGATCAAGGGCTCCGCGATCAATAACGATGGAGCGCATAAGGTCGGATATACCGCACCGCGAGTCGAAGGACAGGCCAAGGTGATTCGGGCGGCGCATGTGGCGGCGAGGGTCGAGCCGGAATCGATACGGTATGTCGAAGCGCACGGCACCGGGACACCCATGGGCGATCCGATAGAAGTGACGGCCCTCACTCGGGCTTTTCGTGTCGCCACCGACAGCAACGGTTTTTGTGCCATCGGATCGGTCAAGACCAACATCGGGCACCTCGATGCGGCGGCGGGGATCGCGGGGTTGATCAAGACAGCCCTCGCCCTGTCCTATAAACAGATTCCTCCCAGTCTGCATTTTTCCTCCCCGAATCCGGAAATTGATTTTAGCGAGACGCCTTTTTACGTCAATACGAAACTGACCGACTGGAACCCACACGACTACCCGCGACGCGCCGGTGTCAGCTCGTTCGGCCTCGGCGGAACCAACGCGCATGTGATCATGGAAGAAGCGCCGCGGGCAGCCCGCGAACCTCGCCGGGTCGATGAACGTCCGCGGCTGATCGTGCTGTCGGCCAGATCCGAGGCGGCACTGGACGAGATGACGGTCCGATTTGCGGCCTATCTTCAGCAACACCCCATGGCTGAACCGTCGGATGTCGCCTATACGCTACAGACAGGCCGGAAAGCATTTCCCCATCGCCGATGGGTGGCGGCCGATACCATCGAATCCGCGGCGCGCGCGTTGAGTCGTCCCGATTCGATGAAAAGGAGCGACCGGGCCGGCGAGCCGAGACCGGTGGTGTTTCTGTTTTCCGGGCAGGGTTCCCAGTATCGCGCGATGGGCCGCGGCCTCTATGCCCAGGAGCCGATCTTCCGTGAGCAGGTGGACCGATGCGCGGGCGCGCTTGCATCCCTCATCGGCATGGACATCAGATCGGCCCTGTTCGAGGAGGAGCCCTCGACGGATCCGGAGAGGCTCAACCGCACGGCCGTTACGCAGCCGGCTCTGTTCGTGCTGGAGTATGCGCTCGCGAAACTCTGGATGAGCCTCGATGTGCATCCTCAAGGCATGATCGGACACAGTATCGGAGAATATGTCGCCGCCTGCCTGGCGGGCGTGTTTTCGCTCGATGACGCGCTGCGGCTGGTCGCGGCGCGCGGACAACTCATGCAGAGTATGCCGCCCGGTTCGATGCTGGCGGTGTCGATGCCGGAAGCCGAGGCAACATCCCTTCTGCGCGAAGACGTGGATCTCGCGGCGGTCAACGCGCCGAATCAATGCGTCCTGTCCGGTTCCGAGCCCAGCATCAGGAATCTGCAGGAAACGTTGGCGAACAAGGGCATACACAGCGTGCGGCTTCAGACCTCTCATGCGTTCCATTCACGCATGATGGATCCCATATTGGAATCCTTCCACGCGCAGGTCGCGAGCGTGGCGCGCCATGCGCCGACGCTTCCCTGGATTTCCAACGTGACGGGCGATTGGATCGAGCCCGCCCAAGCCGCGGACCCATCATACTGGACGAATCATCTGCGTCGGACCGTCCGCTTTGCCGATGGTATCGAAACGCTGTGCGGGAGGCCGGAGCGGATTCTGCTTGAAGTGGGACCGGGGCGAACCTTGTGCGCATTGGCTCAGCAACAGATCAATGGACGGCCCGTGTCGGCGCTGGCCTCCCTGAGCAAACCGCGAGACGGCTCTTCCGCCGCATCCGAACCGTCGAGTTTTCTTGACGCGGTGGGGCATCTCTGGGCAACCGGTGTCGCAATCAATTGGTCCGGGTTGTATCAAGGCGAGCGCCCCAGGCGACTTCCCTTGCCGACCTATCCGTTTGAGCGGCGGCGATTCTGGGTGGAACCGATCAAGCCGTCATCTGTGGCCGGTCAGGGCGCGGTGCCCTCCAAGAAGCCGAATATCACCGACTGGTTCTACGAACCGTCTTGGAGACGATCGAGAGCCGTTCCACCGATCCAATACATTCGGGACGGCTCATGGTTGGTATTTGTCGGCGAGCGGGGAGAGGGAACCGGAATCGTCGAACAATTGGAATCGCATGGGCGACCGGTGGTCACAGTATCGGCGGGGGAGCGATACGAACGACACACGAAGGGAAGATATTCGATACGACCCGGAGTTCGTGAAGATTATCACAAGTTGGCCGATGATTTGCGCCGACAAGACCTCTGGCCGGATCGGGTGGTGCATTGTTGGAATGTGCGCCCTCGGGATAGTTCGCTATCCGCCGAGACGTTCCGCCGCGCGCAAGACAAGGGGTTGTACAGTCTCCTATTCCTGTCCCAGGCTCTGGGAAGCAGGACATCGGCGCAGTCGACATTCATGTGCGTTCTGACCGCCGGATTGCATGATGTCATAGGCGAAGAACCGTTGCGTCCTGAACTGGCTCCGATCGTGGGCATCTGCCGAGTGATTCCTCAGGAATACGGCAATCTCACATGTCGGGTGATCGATCTCCACGCATCGGCATCTTCCGAAGAAGTGCTGACGCGGCCGGTGATCGCGCGACTCTTGGCCGAACATTCCCTTCAACAAGAAGAGCTCGTTGTCGCGTATCGGGGCGCGCACCGGTGGGTTCCCACCTTCCAGCCGGTGAAGCTGGACTATTCGGACGAGCGGCCGGCCTTGCTGCGGACAGGAGGTGTCTATCTCATCACCGGGGGGCTTGGAGGGGTCGGTCTTCAACTCGCGGACTATCTCGTCCGGACCGTCAAGGCGCGCCTTGTTCTGATCGGTCGCTCAAAGCCGACGGAAGCGCACATGCGGCGGCTGAAGACACTCGAACAGGCCGGCGGGGAAGTGCTCACCATCCAGGCGCATGTGGCCGATGAACAGCAAATGCGGTTTGCGCTGGCGCAGGCTTTGGATCGGTTCGGCGCAGTGCACGGAGTGATCCATGCCGCCGCGGTGCCGGGCGGAGGGCTGATCGATCTCAAAACCGCGGAGGCCGTGGAAGCCGAGTTCAGTCCAAAAATTATCGGCGCTTTCGTCCTCGACCACGTGTTGAGGAAAGTGCCCTTGGACTTTATCTGCTTCTGTTCTTCCTTGAACGCGCTGACCGGAGGAGTGGGACAAGCGGGCTATTGCGCGGCCAACGCCACCCTGGACGCGATGGCTCACGCGTTCTCGAAGCGTGGATCGCGTGTCATCTCCGTGAACTTCGATCGATGGAATCAGGTCGGCATGGCGGTGCAGGCCGAAGCCCGGTTGAAAACCTTGCAGATCGATGCCTCCGAATTCGACGGCATGGCGGCGTCGGAAGCGCAGGACGCGTTCGGCCGAATATTGCACGGATGGACGTCCCCGCAAGTCATCGTGTCCGTTCGAGACTGTTCTTCAGTCGTGAGGCAGAGCGCCGGAACCGCGCTGTCGAGCGTTGTCGGTCTTACCGCCAAGAAACAAGACGCGAGCCGGGAGTTGCTTCGCGGTCAGGGAGACCGGATAGCCGGCGAGACGATCGAGGAAAAGGTGTCGCTTGTCTGGCAACACATTCTCGGTCTCGAACACGTCGGCGCGCGCGACGACTTCTTCGCGTTGGGCGGCGAATCACTGGCTGCCCTGCAGATCCTGAACCGGCTGCAAGAAATCTTCGGCAGGGAGATCTCCCTCAAAAAGTTTTTTGAGCACCCGACGGTCGCCGGACTCTCCGAACACATTCGCGGTCAACAAGATGGCGGCGGCACGACGGTACCGGACATTGTTCCGCTTCCTCGAAAAGCGCGCCCTCAACGGATCAGTTCCGTGCATTCGGGCGCCCCGAACCGACCGGAATCATGAGGGATGGACGACGATGAGTTTACTCCGCTTTTTGTACCGTAACGCCTGGCGACTGGTCATGGTCTCCATGGTCGCCGGCTTGATCAGCGGCCTGGCGAGCGCGGGGATTATCGCCCTGATCAATGAGGCGCTGGAAGAGAGCCAGCGTACAGCGGCGCTCGGGCTGAGCTTTCTCGGAGGTGTCGTGCTGGTGGTGGTCACGAAGGCCTTTTCGGAGGTGGTGTTGACGCGATTGGGCCAAGACATCATCGCGCAGTTGCGGGTACACCTCAGCGAACAGATTCTTCGCGCTCCTCTCCGGCACGTGCAGGAGCTCGGCCGCCATCGATTGCTGGCCGCGCTCAACGAAGATACGGATGTCATCGCCCATGCCTACGTTCAAATCCCGCTGATTTGTGTAAACGGCGCGACGGTCGTCGGATGCCTTGGGTATCTCGGATGGCTGTCCTGGCCGATGTTGGCCATCGTCCTCGGCTTCATGATCTTCGGCGCGCTTTCGTTCCAAGCTCAGGAGCAACAGGCTCTCCACTCCTTTAAACAAGCTCGAGAAACGAGCGACACGCTCTTTCGTCATTTTCAGTCGATCCTTGAGGGCATCAAGGAGCTCAAACTGCATCGCGAACGTCGCCAAGCATTTCTGACCACCGGTCTCCGTCCCACGGTGACGGCGTACAAGCGGGACTTCGTCAAGGGCATGACGGTATATGCCGTCGCCACCAACTGGGGCATGTTCTTGTTCTACGTGGTCATCGGACTCGCTCTGTTCATTCTCCCTGATTGGCTGGAGCTGACGCACCAGGCGGTCGCGGGATCGACGCTCGTGCTCCTGTACATGATGGGGCCGTTCTCGCAGATCGTCGAAACCCTTCCCAATGTCGGACGCGCCGATGTCGCGCTCGAGAAGGTCGAGGCATTGGGACTGTCGCTGGAAACCGCCTCCGCGCAGGATCACATCGAGAAACGCGAAAAAGCCGGGTCCAACGGCGCGGGCGGGCCCGTCCTCAACAGTGTGTGGAAGCGCCTCGAGATGGTCGATGTGACGCATCGCTATTACCGGGAGGCGGAAGAAGGCAATTTTCATCTCGGTCCGATCGAGCTGAGCTTCACCCCCGGTGAGCTGGTGTTCCTTATCGGCGGTAACGGCAGCGGAAAGACGACGCTCGCCCTGCTCCTGCTGGGCCTCTATGCACCGGAGTCGGGGTCGATTCGTCTCGACGGGGTGCCGATCGACGAAATCAATCGCGAACATTACCGTCAGCTTTTCTCCGCCGTCTTCTCCGATTATCACCTTTTCGACCAGCTGTTCGGATTGAGCGGAGCAGGGATCGATGGGCAGGCGCGTGAATACCTTGACCGTCTGCAGCTTCGGGGAAAGGTGCAGATCAGAGACGGACAATTTTCCACACAATCGCTTTCCCAGGGCCAACGCAAGCGCCTGGCCTTGTTGACCGCCTATCTCGAGGATCGTCCGTTCTATGTGTTCGATGAGTGGGCGGCCGATCAGGATCCGGTGTTCCGCAGGGTGTTTTATGAAGAGCTCCTGCCCGACTTGAAAGCCCGCGGCAAAACGGCGCTGGTCATTACCCATGATGATCAATATTTTTCGATCGCCGATCGATGTCTCCGGATGGATTTGGGAAAGATCACGACTGTGACGGAAGGGGTGGGCGCATTTCGATAGGGGTCGATGTCGGCACGCGGCAATCGGCTCGATAGCCGTGAGGTTGCCGCACTTTGTGAAGGAAGGAGCGCGTCATGACCGTTCATGTGGATGAGATGAAAAAGATGTTCGCGACGAAGCCGCATTCCGTGGAGGAGGAACGAGAGCGAAATCCTTATTTGGAGCGGCAGACAGAGCGGGAATCGAACGCCCGCAGTTATCCGAGACGGCTCCCGCTGGCGCTCAGCAAGGCCAAGGGCATCTACGTACAGGATACCGACGGGCGGACGTATATCGATTGTCTCGCCGGCGCCGGCGCGCTGACGTTGGGACACAACCATCCCGTGGTATTGGACGCCATTCAGCGATTGCTGCAGGAAGGGGTGCCCTTTCAGACTCTGGATCTGACGACTCCGGTGAAAGATCAATTTGTCGATGCGCTCTTCGGCGCGTTGCCGAAAGCCTTCGCGGAAGACGCGCGGATCCAGTTTTGCGGCCCCTCCGGAGCCGACGCCGTGGAAGCCGCCGTCAAACTGGTGAAGACGACCACCGGCCGGCGAACGATCCTGTCGTTCCACGGCGCCTATCACGGAATGACGCACGGTGGGATGGCGCTGACCGGCCATCTGGCGCCGAAAGCCGCCGTCAGCGGCTTGATGCCGGATGTCCAGTTCCTCCCGTATCCCTACGATTATCGTTGCCCGTTCGGTGTCGGCGGTGAAGAGGGACATCGGCTGTCCAGCACCTATATCGAGCGATTACTCGATGATCCGAACAGCGGTGTCGTGTCGCCGGCCGGTGTGATTCTGGAAGTGGTTCAAGGCGAGGGGGGTGTGATTCCCTCACCCGATGCCTGGCTCCGGGACATTCGCCGGATCACCAAAGATCGCAACATTCCCTTGATCGTCGATGAGATTCAGACCGGGCTGGGGCGCACCGGTTCGTTGTTCGCGTTCGAACGGGCCGGGATCATTCCCGACGCGGTGGTGTTGTCCAAGGCGATCGGGGGCGGTCTGCCGTTGAGCGTGGTGGTGTATCGAGCCGAACTGGATCAGTGGCAGCCGGGAGCGCATGCCGGCACTTTCCGAGGGAACCAAATGGCCATGGCGGCGGGGGCGGCGACCATCGAATTCGTTCGAACGCATCGTCTCGATCAACACGCCCAAAT
>NZ_JBLYIG010000353.1:0-2213 GCF_049222245.1 Nitrospira sp. BLG_2
ACTCCAAGAATCGGCGGTCATGGCTGATGGCGACGAAGGCGTGGGGTTCGGCTTTTAACAGACTTTCAAGCCAGAGGATGCCTTCGACGTCCAGATGGTTGGTCGGCTCATCCAAGAGCAGCACGTCCGGTTCCAACAGCAACGACCGCGCGATCGCCAGCCGCTTTTTCCATCCTCCCGACAGTGTCGAAACAGACTGTTCCGAACGAGTAAACCCGCCGAGGCTGAGAGCTTTGGCAATACGTGCTCCTTGATCATGGGGATCCCACCCTTCGTCCAGGAGGACTTGAGACAGCGCATCTTCGACCGAGTGTTGTTCATCAAACGACGGCTCTTGCGGCACATAGCCGATGCGAAGCTGCCGCCGCACCGACCTGGTACCACAATCCGGGTTCTCAAGACCGGCGAGGATTTTGAGCAACGTCGATTTCCCGGAACCGTTTGGACCGATGAGTCCGACGTGATCGCCTTCGCAGAGCCCGAGCGACAGGTCGGCAAACAACGGCTTCATTCCATAGCTTTTTCCAATGGATTCGCAACTGAGTAGCATGATTGGTGGCATGACCGCAGTGTACCTAAGGGGGTGTTCAATCGAGCAGACTTCGGCAACCGTTTCGTGCAGCTACCACCAATTGGCTCTACGAAGATTAAGGAGTTTTTTGTTCTTCAAATGCGCGAAGGAGGTCAGAAACTGAAAGCACACCGATGATCGTGGCATCGGCGGTAACCGGCAGGTGTCGGATACTCTGCTTCTTCATCAACGACATCGCTTCAGACAGAAGCTCGTCTTCTTCAATTGTAACAAGTGGCCGGCTCATGCAAGTGGCGACGGACGTGGTATTCGGGTCAAGCCCCTTGGCGATAGCCTTGCGTGTCAAATCTGAATCGGTGACGATGCCGATATACCGGGACCCGTCGTCGATGATGAGCGAGCCGACTTTATGCTTTTGCAAGAGCTGCCCCGCTTGCTTGATGGTCGCATCCCGATGGATGCTCCGCACGTCATGTGACATATACTCTTCAACGAGGGCCGTCTCGATCCCTTTCTTTTTTCTCGTGGCCTGCAGTCGTCGACGCAATTCGAGGTCAGCCAGACAGCTTTCCAGCACTTGACGGCGTTGTTGGAGACTTTCACGTTCGATATTGTGAGTGCCACTTTCCTGCGCTTCTTCGGGCAACAGCGCCGATTCGCCCGTCTTTGCAAAGAAGTAGGCCTCTGATTGGTCTGATGCCGCGCCGAACACTTGAGCGATCAGCTCTTCGGCTGATTCGTCGAAGTCTTCAAGGGAAGCCGTCCCGCGCTTACGCGAGAGAAAGGGCTGGAACTTGATGAGCTGTTGCTTGAACCGTTCGACATACCGATCAAGAATATCACTCCGTGTCAATCCCGTACGAACTCGCTTCGGCATGTGATCCCTCCTCGGTTGTGAGAGAAAAGAATAACCTAAGCTGTGTTGCGGCTCAAGTGGCCCATGCGATGCGACTTTCCGGCTTTCCTGTCCGAATTTTGCCTCTTGCTTTTCCGGCCGTCACCCATTATGCCATCCAAACAGACATTGACGGACGATTTCACGGGAACCAGACTGGTCGCCGCTGCTATGAAGCACCTGTTCCTCCTCATCTTGTTCATGTTCAGTTATGGACCCGCCTATGCGGAATGGATAGCGGCGGAGAAACGGTATCAAACCGATGATTTTGAGACGGTCTACTTCGATCCGGAGACGATTCACCGAGACGGCAATCGTGCAACGCTCTGGCAATTAACGGATCTCAAGTGGAACGGCACAACACGATTTTTGTCCTTCAAGACCCACAAGGAATTCGACTGTGAGCGGTCTCGCGTACGCGTCCTTCAAGTCATCGAATTTTCCCGCCAGATGGGCACCGGCAGATCTACCTCCGGCTACATCGAAAGTGGAAACTGGCAGCCGGTCAAAGAGCGCAGCGTCAATCACGCGCTTTGGAAGGCGGCTTGCGGGAAACACTAACCCTCCGCCTCTGCATCTTATAACCGTCGGCGGTTCTTTGATGTTAGACGTCGTAATAGAGGAAAAACTCGTACGGGTGCGGCCGCACGCGCATCTGATCGATCTCCCTGCTTCGCTTATAGCCGATCCAAGCCTCGATCAGATCCTCGGTAAACACCTCCCCTTTAAGCAGAAACTGGCGTGCGGTCATGGGCAAAGGGGAGCGCGGCGTTGTGAGTGCACTGA
>NZ_JBLYIG010000354.1:0-3635 GCF_049222245.1 Nitrospira sp. BLG_2
TGCGTCGCGCGAGCTTTTCCGAGATGATGTTTCGAGCGGATGCTCCGTCCAACTCGTGAATTGAAGTCCTTTCCGCCGTCCCCATTGCTTGAGCCGTTTACTGAGTCGAATTTCGTCCAATGCGTAGAGGTCCTGGTCGAACCCGCCGACTTCCCGAAATGCATCCCGACGGCACACAATCAGCGCCCCGGCGGCCCAGCGGAACAGAACCGAGGCACCGGTCCAGAGCTGCAGCGTCACGTTGGCCCACCAGGGCAGCCCGTCCATCCGCAAGGTGCTGCCGCACCCCACATACTTCTGCGACTCGATCACTCGAATAATATCCGCCAGCAGCAGGGGGGTCAGCACACTATCCGCATCCAGGAACAATAACCAATCGCCGGTGGCATGAGCGGCGCCGGCGTTGCGCGCTCGGCCGATTTGATTGACCGGCTCAAAGACGACTGTTGCGCCGGTTTGTCTAGCCAGCTCCGCCGTGTTATCGGTGGAGTTATTATCGACCACGATAACCTCGGATGTAAGCCCGGATGTCCGGTTGGCAGCGATCGACACGGCGACGGATTGCAGAGATCGTTCGATGAGGCGGGCTTCGTTGAACGCCGGGATGACGATGGAGAGACGCATACGATGATTATGATGCCATAGGTGCTCTGTGTTGGGAAATGGCAAACTGCCTGTATGGAAAGCCGGAGCGGGCAGTCTACTGAGCGAGTGGAAGACGAGGGATCAGAGCGAAAAGACGGCTCGCGCTATGCTCATGGTGAACCGGCAGCAACCAGGGATTCGCCTCTCGAAATTCGCATACGATGCGGAAGTCGCTTTCATAGGGATAGCGTTCCGCCATTTCAAATCCGATACGATTCCTCTCCGGTTGGCAGTCCTCATACGTCGTCAACGTGTTCAACACTGTCACACGATCAATGCCTGTAGGGGGCGCAAGCAAGACGATTAAGAGAAGCCACATAGCAAAACCTTGCATGAACCGATTGAAACTTCGTTCATGACTAACTTACCACGCCGCTCCTGCGACTCCATCAGTAAAATCCCTTGCACGAACAGACCTTGGACTAACTTGTCGACATAGGTATTGGATTCGAGCAGGCTTGAACGCGGCTATCATGCATGGATCGTTCGCGCATGGTAAGATGCCGCCGATGCCGCTCACTCGGTTTCATCCGACTGTCTCCGAATGGTTTTCCTCACGTGTCGGTCAGCCGACCGATGTTCAAATCCAAGCATGGCCGGCGATCCAGTCCGGAGCGGATGCGTTGATCGCGGCGCCGACCGGATCGGGCAAGACTCTCGCGGCCTTTCTCTCCTGCATCGATCGGCTCTTTAAGCAGGCGCTCAATCGCGAACTCGACGACCATACGCGGGTTCTCTATGTCTCGCCGCTCAAGGCACTGAGCAATGACATCCAGAAAAATCTCCAGAAACCGCTCGCGGAGATCGGACAAATGGCGTTGCAGGACGGCCTGTTGATGCCGGAGTTGCGGGTCCTGGTCCGGACGGGCGATACACCGATGGCGGATCGGCAGCAGATGCTCAAGCGTCCGCCACATATCCTCGTCACCACACCGGAGTCGCTCTTCATCCTGCTCACGGCGGATAAAAGCCGGCGCTTGTTGCAGACCGTGCGTACCGTGATCGTCGATGAAATTCATGCATTGGCGCCGAATAAGCGTGGAGCCCATGTGGCGTTATCCTTGGAACGGCTGGAGGCGCTGACATCGGCGAAGCCGCAACGGATCGGCCTTTCCGCCACTCAGCGGCCGATAGAAACGGTCGCGCGGTTCCTGGTCGGTGACCGCCCGACACCGACGATCATCGATGTCGGGCACAGGCGACAGATGGACCTCGCGGTTGAAGTGCCGAAGGATGAGCTGAGCGCCGTCGCGACCAATGCCATCTGGGCCGACATCTACGACCGTGTGGCCGAGCTCGTACGGCAACATCGCACGACGTTGGTCTTCGTCAATACACGCCGTTTGGCCGAGCGGGTCTCTCATTATTTGGAAGAACGGCTTTCGGATCTCGGACCTGACGCAGTGGCGGCCCACCATGGCAGCCTGTCACGGCAGATTCGGTTGTCGGCGGAGGAACGGCTGAAGTCCGGCAGGACCCGCGTGGTCGTGGCGACAGCGTCGCTTGAACTCGGAATCGATGTCGGCACGGTCGATCTGGTCTGTCAGATCGGCTCGCCACGGGCGATTGCGACCTGTTTGCAGCGGATCGGGAGGGCCGGCCACTGGATCAAGGCCGTACCGAAAGGCCGGTTGTTTGCCACGACCAGGGATGAACTGCTCGAGTGTGCCGCGCTGATCCGCGCGATCAAGCAAGGAACGTTGGACCGCATCGAAGTCCCCACGGCGCCGCTCGACATTCTGGCCCAACAAATCGTCGCCGCGGCGGCGACGCAAGCCTGGACGGAGGAGGAGCTGTTTGCATTGGCCCGCCGCGCCGGTCCCTATCGCACGCTGGATCGTATCACGTTCGATCGTATCGTCCGGATGTTGGCGGATGGCATTGCGACGCAGCGAGGGCGAGGGCTTGCCTATCTTTACCACGACCGGATCAATCGCCGCATCAAGGGCCGCCGCGGAGCGCGGCTGGCGGCGATCACTTCAGGCGGCGCCATTCCCGATACCGCCAACTATGCCGTGGTGGCGGAACCGGACGGCACGGTGGTGGGATCGGTGGATGAAGACTTTGCCGTCGAGAGTCTGAAGGGCGATATCATGTTGCTCGGCAACACGTCCTGGCGGATCAAGGGTGTCGAGATGGGAAAGGTGCGGGTGGAAGATGCCCATGGCGCGCCGCCCAACATTCCGTTCTGGCGAGGCGAGGCCCCTTCGCGCACGGCGGAACTTTCCGCGGAAGTCGCCAACCTTCGAGAGGCCATCGCTGAGCAAATCGCTGCCTCGGAACCTCACAGCTCAGCGCTCAGCACCCAGCACTCGGCACTGACTCTTCTCACGCAGGACTGCCGCCTGGATCAACGGGGAGCCCAACAGGCCGTCGAATACGTCTTGAGTGGGAAAGCTGTATTGGGAGCCGTGCCGACTCAGGACATCCTCGTCGCCGAACGGTTTTTCGATGAAAGCGGGGGGATGCAGTTGGTGATTCATGCGCCGTTCGGAGGGCGAATCAATAAGGCCTGGGGACTCGCCTTGCGGAAACGCTTCTGTGTGACATTCGACTTCGAGCTGCAGGCGGCGGCCACGGATAACGGCCTGGTGATTTCGCTGGGAGAGAAACACAGTTTTCCGCTGGAGTCCGTGTTCGGCTATCTCCATTCCAACACGGTGCGGGAAGTTTTGATCCAGGCGGTGTTGCTCGCGCCGATGTTTGCCACGCGCTGGCGCTGGAACGCGTCGCGGTCGTTGGCCTTGCTGCGGTTTGCCAAGGGCAAGAAAGTCCCGCCGCAGATTCAGCGGATGAAAGCGGAAGACCTGCTGGCAGCGGTATTTCCGGATGCCATCGCTTGTCAGGAAAACCTGACCGGCGAGCGGGCCTTGCGGCAGATTCCGGACCATCCGCTCGTGCAGGAAACGCTGCGCGACTGCCTGAGTGAAGCGATGGACCTTGAGGGCCTCACGAATGTCCTTCGACGGATCGAAGCCGGCACCATCCGC
>NZ_JBLYIG010000355.1:0-2916 GCF_049222245.1 Nitrospira sp. BLG_2
TCCCGGCCACCGAGCTATCGAACGCAAACGAGGACAATAAGAGGAAACAGGTCACAGGTTCGTTGTAATAAGCGAGCCTGGCCTTTGTAGAGTGAACCGCGTTACGATGAGTGACCAGTACGCCTTTAGGGCGTCCGGTCGAACCCGAAGTGTAGATGATGTAGGCCACCGCATCCGGAGTCTCATGGGTCGATGGTTTGAACCCGCTGTATTCCTCGAACGGCTGCGTCTCCGAATCCAGACTCACAACCGAGATCGGCGTTCCAAGGAACTCCTCGCGGAACCGATCCTGAATCAATAGAATAGGAGCTCGTGAATCTTCGAGGAGATAGTCCCTTCGCTCTTTCGGATAGGATGGATCAATCGGGACATAAGCCCCGCCGGCCTTCAGAATCCCCAGTAATCCCACGATCAACTCCGGGGAGCGCTCCACACAAATTCCGACGGCTGTCTCAGGCCCGACTCCCTGAGTTTTCAGATAGTGGGCCAATTGATTAGCCCTCCGATCAAGCTCTCGGTACGTGATTGCCTGCTCCTCATATACCAAGGCTATACTGTCCGGTGTACGCGCGGACTGTTCCTCAAATAAGTGATGCAGGCATTGTTCGCGCCGCTCTAGAGTGGGACAGTCATTGAAAGTGTGCAACACTTGGTGACGTTCCATCTCGCCCAGCGTCTGGAGATCGCCGATAACTGTCGTCGGTTGGTACGCTGCTTGACTCACGAGCATCTCCAGCTGTTTCGCGAGACATGCCATCACCTCATCCGAATAGTACGATTCGTCGTATTGTAAGGCAGCGTCGATGGAACCTTCTTTTCGATGACAGACGAATCGAATTTTAAACCGGTCAAGATACGTTTCTTTGCTCTCGATTCTGAATGAAAGAGTGGCGTTCGAGCGGAATGGTTGCTCTCCCTCGAATTCAAAACAAAATGGCACGTAAGAACCATCACCGCGTTGTGTCCCGCTCTGGATGTCCTCCCACGTAAAATAATCTTGCCATTCATACGCCTCGGCCACGGCCTTATCGATCCTTTCGAGCGCCGTGATGAATGGAACGTCATGAGCCAGAGTGGTCAACACCGGGAGATATTTAGCGAAAGACCCGAAGGCACCCCGCATCTCGTCATGCGTGCGGCCGTCACAGCCCACGCCGACCACCACGTCTTCTTGCCCCATGAGCCGCTGGAGCAAAATGCGCCAGCATGCCAAGAAAAACGTCGCGCTTGAACCCGCCTTCTGTTCGACAATGGAATCAACTTGTCCCAAGCACTTCTTCGATATGGCCAAGGGTACCTGCTTGAGATCGAGTTTCATATCGCCGATGGATAGCCGCTCAAAGGGCAGGCGATTTCCGAGTGGACCGATGACAGTCTCCGCTTGTTTGCGCCAATACGTGCGCCCGACCTGACCCGCTTCATCCGACCAGAGCGAGTGTTGCCATTCTGCAAAGTCCGCATACTGTAATGGATCATCGAAAACGGCGCTGACGCCCTGAGCGTAGGCCTCGTACATTGATTCAAGTTCGCCTATAAGATTCTTGAATGTCATGCCATCTGCGCAGTAGCCGGGCAAGTCGATCAGCAACAGATGCTTGAGGTCGCTCAGCTTTATCACAATAGCGTGCATCGACGAACTGCTCATCGAATCGGCCTGTTCATTTAGCAATGCTTGCAAATGCGCTTCGATCTGATCCTCCTGAAGGTCAGGAATCCATTCCGTCAAATCATATTGCTGAAGCGACAAAGCACCATGTTCGGCGATCACCTGTACGGGCAACGTCATACCGGGAATACATTGGAGGGTGGTGCGGAGAACTTCATGGCGCTGCAGGATGTCTTCAAGCGCCATTTTCAACACCGCTGGATCAAGCGAGCCGTCGAGCATCACACGGCATCGCGCAAAGAGACGCGTTGACCGTGCATCTCGTTCCAATAACCACACACGCTCTTGTTGATAAGAGAGGCGATAGCCTTGGACCATACTATTCGGTGCGTTGCTCCCTGACATGATCACGCCTCCTCTGCTCTTAGGCCAAGATCGGCCCCGCGGCAGGCTTCCGCCATTGCAACCAAGATTTTACGTGTTCCGCTGAAAGGCCTGCGCCCGTGAAGGGCCAGCATGTTGTCCAATAGCAAAACATCACCTTGCTGCCATGGAAACACAACCATGGCTTGCTGGTAGGTTGAACGGAGATGTTCGAGCACGTCCTGTTCTATTCGTGTCCCATCTCCATAATACGTGTTTTGTGGAAGATCCTCTTCGCTAAACTCGTGCTGGAGCGCTTCACGGATGGTTCGTTCCAATGTTGAGATGTGAAAGAATGTTCCATGATTGAACCAAATCGACTCTTGCGTCTTTGGATGGCGCATGACGGCCGGCCCCACCTGCCTGGTCCTCAGTCGGTTTCCACTCTTCCATTCCACTTCTATTCCTACACTCCGGCAGTACGCCTCGACTTGAGCTTTGTCTTCTGTCTGGAAAACCGTCGGCCATGGAAGGCCAAAGCCATCACCGTAATTGCGCACATACATAATTTGTTTTTCGATGAATCGTCGCTTGATTTCCGGATCGATACTTCGATGAACCTGGCGCGTATCTCCAATGGGAGTTTCTCCGCCCTCCTGCGCCGGAATGGCGCAATAAAAGAACAGCTGAAGAGGAAAGACCGGCGAGAACGCATGCTCATTGTGAGGGAAAATGCTCTGGTCCGGCGGATAATCCGTAGCAGTATAAACATTCGCGCCTACTTGCGTGCGTGGTGAGGCCCGAAAACGATATTCCAGCGCACCTCCGGATAAAGCCGTAACACACTGCTCAAAATCGGTGATACCGTTGACGTGAAAATCACGAAACAAGATGGCCCCATGACCCAGGAGCTGCGACTGCACCCATTCCCGTTGTTGTTCGACCCA
>NZ_JBLYIG010000356.1:0-5659 GCF_049222245.1 Nitrospira sp. BLG_2
ATTCGGCGATATCGAAATCAAGTTCTATCCGGATGTCGCGCCGAAACATGTCGAGAATTTCATTAAGCTGGCGAAGTCCGGGTTTTATAATGGGACGATTTTTCACCGAGTTATTCCCGGTTTCATGATTCAAGGCGGAGACCCGAATACGAAAGATTCATTCAAAAAGGAAATCTATGGACAGGGTGGCCCCGACCATACCGTCAAAGCGGAATTCAGCGATATCCCACACAAACGTGGCATTGTTTCTATGGCAAGAGCAGCTGATCCGGATTCGGCCGGCTCTCAATTTTTCATAGTCGTAGAGGACTCACGATTTCTGGACCGCAAGTACTCCGTGTTTGGAGAAGTCACGAAAGGAATCGGTGTGGCGGACAAGATCGCCAACTTAGCACGCGATGAACGGGATAACCCTAAAGAGCGTGTGGAAATGGCGGTCACGATCGTGGAGTAGTATCGGTCGACACGACGGGGTGGTTTTTCAGATGGCGCTGCTTATGGGGGCTCTACGCTGCGACCACAATCCCATATGCCTCGCCTGCGACATGAGTCTCCTGGGCATTCGGCACCATTCGTGTGTAGAGGGGTTTAAAAGGCTTCTATGCCGCGACAGCCCCGAACAATTATCAGCTGACCGGAGGAGATAAGACAACGGGTGGGGAAACGCGGAGCGACCATGTTGATAGTCGGGGCGAAGAACTGATTCGCGTATGAGACGTATTGTAATATGCGGCATTTTTAAGATATCGGCTGGCCTTCTGACTCCAGCACCGAGGCAATAAAGCCGCCTGCCGGGATCGCCAACAGCGGGCAGGGCGCCTTGCGAAGTACTCGCTCGCTATGGCTACCGCGCAGCGCATCGAGAAAACCATGGCGCCCTTCGGTGGTCATGACGATGAGATCCGCTTTGATTTCCTCGGCGGTCCCGCAGATCACATCCACCACATCTCCTTGCTTGATGACCGTATCCCATTGCCAGCCTGGCATATCGGAGTAGTGGAGGTCGGGCAAGTCTCCTTCCTCGCCGACATATAGAACTGTAAAGACGCCGACGGGGCGATTGAGCCGGTATGCCATCCGCACGGCGGCTTGGAGTGCCGCCTGGGCCGGCGGTCTGGAGGTGACCGGAATCAAGATGTTTGTCAACGAGACGGAACCATCGTGTGAAGAAACGAATCCGGCTACGCCTTTCGGGATGAAGAGAGTCATCTGCCGTGATTCCCGTGCAACGGGCACCGCGACGGACTTGCTGAGCCATGGAAGACAACCTTTGCTTTGATCAGTAGCGAGCACGATCAGATCTGTCGCGTGCTCGGCTATGTAGGAGGTGACTGATTCTATGGGATCTTGATGGACTGCTTGGACCTTCTTAACGTGGATACCCAATTGGGCGACATCGGATCGCCGACTGTTCATCGGCAGCAAGCCCCATCGCTCCAACGCCGCACGCACACCGGGGAACTCCATCCATTCCGTATTCCCATCGGAGGAGACATGAAGAATGGTCAGGTTGGCGTGAGCCATCAAGGCGGTTTTCAAGGCATGCGCGAACGCGCCTGCGCTCGCTTCGGTGAAATCGGATGGATGAAAAATGTTCCGAAGGATAGGGATGTTGAGCGAGTCTGGAAAAGACATGGCGATCCTCCTTAATGCCCATGGTGCTGGCAGTCGGGACCATGAGTGTGTGCTTGGGCGGCGGGTAGGGGCAGGAGAGATTGCCCTGGTAGAAAGATGTGCCCCGGTTCCCGCTTCTTCTTGAGATATGCCGCGATCTCCGGATGCCGCGTTTTTACATAACCGATCAGTCCTCCCAGAAACCGGCTCGACTGAAAATCACTCTCTGAAAATGCGGAGACGAATTGCGCGGCGCGATCCAGGATTTCCAGAGCGTCGGAGGCATCGGCAATTTGTTCGGGATCTTGTTTCCGAAACGCCTCGTACTCTTTTTTGAGATGCTCGGCAAAAACCGGTACAGGGCCGGCGGGGACGTGGAGTGGGCTGAGCGAGCGACGGAGCGCCTGGAGGGCCGTTACGACCTCGACATCCTGTCCGTCCCTTCGTCCATCGAAGTGGCCGAAGGTGACCACTTCGATCAAATTGAATAGCGCCGCGGCTTTGGCGCCTCCCAATTGGTCCAGTTCCTGATAGAAGTCTCGTCGAGCGGGCGCAAATTGCTCGCCGAGTCTTTTTTGCTGATAGTCGCTTCCGGTGTCGAGATAGGTGCAATCGGTGGGACATGAGATCCGCGTGAGGCGATGCTCGCCACAGCAGAGACTGCAGATCAAGCCTCCAAGGGCAGGGCACGGGCGTTTGCCTTTTCGATGGTGACAATACGAGCACGAGCTCATTTCTTCGTTCCTTCCGGACCGGGCTTGGGAGGTGGGGGGATAAAACCATAGTCCGCCAACGTACGCTTCTCGCTCTTTGGCTTCCCGATCGAAGGCGTTTCAAGTCCATTCATTTCCGCGGCATGCACATAGTGGTAGGGAACCAAGATAAGATTGTTCACTCGGTCGATGCTGACATCAGCCGGAGCCGGAAGATACTCGGCGATGACTTGGAAGCGATGATCCCGGGTCATACGCCAAATCTTGCCCTTGGCGATGTCCGATACGTACATATTACCCCATTGATCGAAATCCACTCCACTCAGGTTTTGGAAGCGACTGGTAAAGAACCCGTTTGATTCCAGCTCGGTCAGCTGTCCGTCTTGAGTTATTTCCAGAATCTTCCCTTTTTGCCGGCTCACGGTGATGAGATGATTCGTCCTGGGATGAATCGCGATTCCGGCGGGACCCGCAAGGCGTTCATCATGGATCAAAAGATCAACTCGATGATTGGTTGACGGATCGATCCGATAGATGGAGTTCGCCGCCTCGTCTGAAACGTACAAAATGCCGTCCGGGGCGGCTGCCACGTCGGTGAGTGATACTCGCATATGAGATGATGCCGGGAATGAGACCATGGCGAGGAGTTTGCCTGACGTCTTATCGAAGGCTTTCAGTTGATCGAGATCTGCGATGTAAAGAACTGGCCCCAGCACAGCCATCCCTTTCGGAGCATGCAGCAACACGCCAGCCACGCCACCTTGGATGAACTTCAGGTCGGTGACCTTTCCTTCCGCATTCAACTTTGTGATGAAGCCGTTGTTGTCCCTTGATTCCGGCTCGCCATTAATATTGGAGATGAAATATTCCTTTCCCGACGTGTCGCAGACGAAGCTATTGGGTGACTCCAAACCAGTGATTTGCGCGGCTTCGCCGCGAAGCGCCGAGCCTAGGCTGAGCATGGTGAGCAGTAATAAGTGGTGAGAGAACTTCACGGACAAAGGCGGGTTATCCAGATTTTCACCGAGAGTCATCGTACCGGAGGAGCAAAGAAGCTGTCAAGAAAGGTTCGGAGGGTTGGAGGCAAGGAAGGGATATGGCGAACGTTGACTTGCATAAAATTCCCCTGCTAAGTTGCGACGGCTTACTTGCCCGAATAGCATAGGGGAGGGGATCGTGGCCGCACAATTGATTGATGGTAAAGCGCTCGCGCAACAGGTTCGTGATTGTCTGGCGAAAGAATCGGCTGAACTGTTCGCCAAGAAGTCGATGAAGCCGGGTCTTGCGACCATTTTGGTGGGCGATGATCCCGCCTCACATGTGTATGTTCGAAACAAGCAAAAGGCCTGCGAATTGGCGGGGATTTACGTTGACGATCACAAGCTCCCGGCAAACACGACCCAGGCCGAGTTATTGGCGCTGATCGACAAAAAGAATACTGATCCCAAAATCCATGGAATTCTCGTTCAGCTCCCGCTGCCCAAACACATCGACAGCAAGGTCATTCTGGAAGCCGTTTCGCCGCTCAAAGACGCAGATGGGTTTCACCCCTATAACTTCGGCCGGCTGGTGGAGGGGCACCCGGTTTTCGAAGCCTGTACACCCAGGGGTGTCATCAAGATGATCGAGTCGACGGGCTTGGCAATAGAAGGTAAACGAGCGGTTGTGGTGGGACGGAGCAATATCGTGGGGAAGCCGCTGGCGCTCATGCTTCTTCAGAGGAACGCGACGGTCACAGTCTGTCATTCCAAAACCAGAGACCTTCCGGCGGTTTGCCGTGAGGCGGAGTTGCTTCTCGTCGCGATCGGGAAAGCGAAGTTTGTGACGGCCGACATGGTGCGCGAGGGCGCGGTCGTTATCGACGTGGGAACAAACAAGACTCCTGAAGGCAAGCTGTGCGGCGATGTAGATTTTGACATGGTCAGGCAAAAGGCCGGCTGGATCAGTCCGGTCCCCGGTGGGGTTGGCCCAATGACCATTGCAATGCTGCTCGAAAATACCGTGGAGTCGGCCAAGAGGGCGGCAGGAATGATATGAGGGGCCATTTATGAGTCGAGAGCCACAGCGCCTAATCGATGCCCTCAACCGAGGGGTGTTTGCAGTCACGGTCGAATATAATCCTCCCCAGGGCACCAACATCTCGTCCGTTCTCGAGAATGCCAAACAGCTTGTCGGGCGAGTACACGGTGTGAATGTTACCGACAATACCGCCGCCGTGGTTCGTGCCGGCTCACTCCCCGTCTGCCGCCTGCTGTATGAGTTGGGGCACGACCCCGTGATGCAGTTGACCTGTCGAGATCGCAATCGGATCGCCATGCAGTCGGATCTTATGGGCGCGCATATGCTGGGGATCAGAAATATTTTGTGCCTCACAGGCGATTATCCGACGGTCGGTGATCATAAAGAAGCGAAGCCGGTGTATGATCTGGATTCGGTTCAAGTCATGCAACTCGTGCAAGGATTGAACAACGGTCACGACATGGCCGGGCATAAGCTGGACGGTTCGACCGCGTTTATGATCGGTGCCGCCGTCACACCGGAGGCCGACCCACTCGGGCCGATGCTCGCCAAGTTCGAAGTGAAGGTGAAGGCGGGCGCCCAATTTTTCCAGACGCAAGCGGTGTACCATCCGGAGCAGTTCGCGAGCTTTATGAAAGCGGTCCGCTCCTATAAGGTCAAGGTCCTTGCCGGTATCCTCGTGCTGCGCAACCACAAGATGGCGGAGTTCATGAACGAGAATATTCCCGGCATCTCAGTCCCAAACGAGATGATCGAAGAGCTCAAAGCCGCCGGGGAGAAGGCAGAGGACGTGGGAGTCGACATTGCCGTACGGACGATTAAGGCGGTTCGACCGCACTGCGACGGCGTCCATATCATGGCGATCAAAGCAACACATCGGTTGGCCGAGATCATCACCAAGGCCGAATTGAACTGATGACGATTCTCGATTTCCAGCAGTTTAAACGGGACAGGAAGAAACTCGCAGTCGTAACGGCCTATGATGCGCTGTTCGCACGTATCGTCGAGCAAGCGGGGATCCGGGTGATTCTTGTCGGGGATTCGCTGGGTATGGTGGTACAGGGAAAATCCAATACGCTGACGGTCACGATGGATGACATGCTGTATCATACCAAGCTGGTCGCCGGCGTGGTACAGCGAGCTCTGGTGATTGCGGATATGCCGTTTATGTCCTATCAGGCCAGCACAGAAGAGGCCCTACGCAATGCGGGCCGATTGTTGCAGGCAGGCGCCGTTGCAGTGAAACTGGAGGGGGGGGCCGTGATGGCGGAGCGAATTAAAGCCATGACGAGCGTGGGGATTCCTGTCATGGG
>NZ_JBLYIG010000357.1:0-4970 GCF_049222245.1 Nitrospira sp. BLG_2
GAAGCCCGCCTGACTCAGAATGTGAGTGACGCAGCCGACAAGGTGCTGAAAATCAACCCTCGTCATCCCCAAGCGCACGCGCTGAAGATTGCCGCACAAGCCGTGGCCAGAGAGATGATTCCTTCGGTTGTTCCAAAGGCCGAAGAATTGAGCAGGCAGTTTCCGACCGAGCCCGATGTGGCTATCTTGCTGGCCACACTCTACGGTCAAGAGCAGCGGTATCGGGAGGCGGAAGCAACATTGAGACGCGCACTTGAGGCTCATCCGAGAGACCTAGACCTTCTCAATAATTTTAGCCTTATCCTGATCCAGGCAAAAGACATGGCAGGCACTGAAACGATCATGCGCCGCATGATTGATACCGAGCCTAAGGCCATGGAGCATCGGGTAAGGCTCGCCCGATTCTATATTGAACAGGCGGCATTCGGTAAAGCGGAGGCGGTACTGCGCGACGCAGTGGCGCTGGATCCGAACAACGAGCAGCGCCGGCTGATTCTGGCTGAGTTTTTCGTCAGCAGAAAGGATATTCCGTCTGCCGAGCGAGTGCTGCTTGATGCTGCAGCGCAGATTCCATATTCAAGCCACATTCAATTCGGACTCGCGGTGCTCTACCGGAAAAACGGGCAGGATGGGAAAGCACGTGAACGTTATACCACGTTGATCGATGATTACAAGGGCAAGCCAGTCGGTCTGGAAGCCAAGGTCAAATTGGCGGAAATGGATTTCTTGGCGGGAAGACAGGCAGAGGCTGAGCGGCAAGTTCAAGAGGTATTAAAAGAGAATCCGCGATCATCCGACGGCTTGATTCTGTCGGGGCGGATGGCCTTGGCCAGACGAAATGGGAAGGACGCGGTCCAGGCCTTTCGTATTGTCTTGCACGATCAACCGGACATGGCTATGGGTCACTATCTGCTTGGTCGGGCGTATCAGCTGACCGGTGAGACCAATCTTGCAATGGAAAGTTTTGAGCGAGCGGTTGCTCTGTATCCTGACCAAGTGGAGGCCAAACGGTCTCTTGTCGTGTTGGAAAGCAAGAGCGGCCGTTATCAACAGGCGCGAGCGCGGCTCGATGACCTACTGAAACAGCGTCCTGATGACTTGGAAGCTCTCGATATGCTGATGGCGTTGGATCTGACGACGAAGAGCTGGCCCGAGGCGGAACGCACCCTTCGGCGGATGCAAGCTGCCGCAAAAGACAGTCTGCTTACCCACATGGCGGAAGGTCGACTCCATCAGGCGCGAGGTCGATATGAGTCAGCCGTTGCCGCATACGAGCGTGCCATAGCCGTAGCGCCGAACGATCCCGAGCCCTTGTTATCGTTGGTGAAGCTGGAGGTTGCTCGGGGATCTCTGAAGCCAGTGAAGACTCGGCTCGAAACCATGATCGGGAAGCAACCGGATCACTCGTACGCCCATGGTTTATTAGGTGAAGTGCTGGTGATAGCGGGTGATCACTCCGGAGCCGAGGCCCATTTTGAACGGGCCACGGCGCTGAACCCGAAATGGATTACACCATGGCTGAATTGGGGGAGCTTGTGGCTCCGTCAGAAACGGTTCGACCAAGCAGTTCTGGTGGTGAAGAACGGCCTAAAGGATAATGCCGAAAGTGAAGAGCTTCATATGCTCCTGGCCTCCATCCATTCGGCTCAAGGAATAATCGATGAGGCGATACGAGCGTATGACGCAGTCTTGGGATTGAATCCCAAGAATGTCCTTGCCGCCAACAACTTAGCGGTCTTACTCACCGACCATAAAGGGGATCCTCAGAGCCTTGAAAAAGCATTTGTCTTGAGCCGAGATTTCGAGAAAGAAACTCCGCATCCGCTTTTCCTCGACACGCTTGGTTGGGTGCGATTCAAAATGGGACAACGGGAGGAGGCCATCCGTTTACTCAAGTATGCCGTCGCCAAGTTTCCCGAGGCGCCTGTCCTTAATTATCATCTTGGAGTCGCTTTCTTTCATTCCGGCAAGCCGGCTGAAGCTCGTACCCATCTTTCCAAATCGCTGAAGGCTGCCGATCAGTTTGATGGCCGACGGGAAGCGGAGCAGGTCTTAGCGCAGATCGAAGGGTAGGGAGCATCCATGTTTCGGTTTATTCGATGGATGATGAGTGGGCTGTTCGCAGCGCTGGTCGTAACGATACCGGCTTTGTCGGTCCATGCTGAAGATGTTTTAACTGTCACATCGGAATCTCAGGTTGATCCGGGGTATCGTCTTGGTCCTGAGGATGTCATGCTGATTTCCGTATGGAAAGACGAGCAGTTAACCAGAGAGGTCGTCGTGCGACCGGATGGGATGTTTTCTTTTCCTCTCATCGGCGACATTCAGGCGGAAGAACGTACCCTCGATGACATTCGCGCCGATCTCGCCAAACGATTGACGAAATACATTCCGAATCCAAATGTATCGATCGCGGTCACGAAAGTGATGAGCTATAAAATTTATGTCATTGGACGAGTGAACAAGCCGGGTGAGTACTTAATCGGTCATTACACCGACGTGCTGCAGGCACTGAGCCTCGCCGGCGGGTTGACCCCTTTTGCGGCCGAAAACGATATTAAGATCATGCGACGAGTGAAAGGAGCCCAACAGTCGATTTCTTTTCGTTACGGTGATATTCGGAAAGGCAGAAATTTGGAGCAAAACATTCTTCTGCAGCGCGGTGACGTGGTCATGGTGCCGTAAGCAATGCAGTGGAGGCATGGCGGTGGAGACTGCGGTCGGATTCGATACGGCAGGGCTTTGGGACAGCTCATCTTGTGGATCTGTCTCATGGAACTTGGCCTGGTATCCTACAGTAAGGCGGCCGAATGGTCTCTTTCGCCTTCTCTTGGGGTTAAAGGGGTTTACAACAGCAACTTACTCTTGACCCCATTGCCCCACAATGACACCTACGGCTATTGGGTGACACCGGCAACGGAGTTTGCAGGAAAGACCGAGCGTCTCGATGTCAGTAGCCGCATTGCTGCAGATTATGTGGAGTACTTCGGCGGTGAGGACAGACAGTTCACAAATGTTTTTGCACCATTGTCGGTTCGGTATCGGACGGAGAAAGATTTGCTCAATTTTACCGGCGGCTTCACACGTGATAACACGCTGCTCAGTGAGTTACAGGAAACCGGCATTGTCTTGCAGTTTGCCCAGCGAAATCAGTGGACATTTAACCCGTCATGGACAAGAAGTTTGACCGAAAAACTGTCATTCCAATCGGGTGTGCAATTTTCAGATACTACGTATGATACTGGTAGATTGGTTGATTACCGATTAGTGGGCGGGTCTGGAGGACTGCTGTATCAACTCAGTGAACGGGATCAAATCCAATTGGTAGGGTCGTATACTCACTTTCGCACGATCGATTCACCGGCTGGGTTTCAGGCGGATTTCCCAGGAATAAACATCAGCCTGACGCATGCTTTTGATGAATCCCTCACAGGAACGGTCTACGGCGGTCCCAGATTTTTGTCGTCCACTTCTCGGAGTCCAATTGGTGACATTACGTCCCGAGAAACAGTCTGGTTGGCAGGAGCCAGCATGGCAAAGAAGTTTGAGAGGGCGATCATACAAGCCACCTTCGCTCGAGATCTTGCCCCAAGTGGATTCGGGTTACTGATTCAGACCAATCGAGGAGAAGTCATGGGGTCATATGACCTCTCGGAAACTGTTGCCTGCTCTCTGAATGTGACCGGGATTCTCACGACGGGAAAAGCGAATTCGACAATCGGTGGAATCTTTCCGGATAACAACTATATCAGCGTCACACCGAAACTGTCTTGGAAGTTTCTTGAATGGTGGCAGGCGGAGGTCTCATACATGTACCGATGGCGCGACGTCGATACTGCCACCGATTCAGCTAGTTCTCATGCGACGATGTTCATGGTGACCTATTATCCACCCAAACTTTCATGGTCCTACTGAAGCTATGGCGCAGACTCATACTTCGATAATATCCAGTGAGCGCGCGATGGGTCTGAAAGACTACCTTGCGGCCTTTCATCGGCGTCGCAAACTCATCCTCTTGATCGGCTTGGCAGTTTTAGCGGTGTCGTTGACCCTAGCGTTTCTATGGCCGCCGACCTTCAAGTCGACCGCCACCATATTGATTGAAGAGCAGGAGATCCCCTCCGACCTCGTACGATCAACCATCACCAGTTATGCCGATCAACGGATCGAAACGATCAAGCAACAGGTGATGAGCCGCACGACCCTTTGGAAAGTGGTCGAGCAGTTCAATCTCTACCAGGATGAGAGGAAGAACAGTCCCGCTGAAGAAATCGTCAAGCGTTTCGTGAAGGACATCGAAGTGGAAGTGATCAGTGCCGATGTCGTGGATAAGCGCACACAGCATGCTACCAAGGCGACTATCGCGTTTACGGTAGCGTATCAAAATCGATCTCCTGAGCTGGCGCAGAAAGTGGCGAACGAACTGACCAGCTTGTTCTTGGGAGAAAATTTGAAGAGCCGTGAACGCCAAGCCCAAGAGGCAACCTCGTTCCTGCAGCAAGAAGCAGAAAATCTTGCTCGGCACATCAGCGAGATCGATGAAAAGATCGCGGCGTTCAAACATCGGGCTAAGGGAGCGCTTCCGGAGTTGACACCGCTGAACCAGCAATTGATGAACCAGGCTGAACGTGAATTGATGGAAATCGACCAACAGATCCGAAACCTTGAAGAGCGCAAGACGTATCTGGAAGGGGAATTGGCGACGATCAAGCCGAATACGCCGATCCTGTCCGTCACGGGCGAGCGCATTTTGGATTCGGTTGAGCGCTTGCGGGCGCTTCGGGCGCAATACGTGGGGGCGGCGGCCAATCTCTCCGCCGATCATCCCGACATCAGCAAGATGAAGCAGGAGATCGAGGCCTTGGAAAAGGAGACGGGTCAGCTTCCCGATGCGGAAGAGGTCTCGAAGCGACTCATCGATGCGCGAGCCGCTCTGGCCGCCGAGTTGGAACGTCTGGGGAATGAGCATC
>NZ_JBLYIG010000358.1:0-2168 GCF_049222245.1 Nitrospira sp. BLG_2
GCGGGAAACGACGGCCGAAAGCCAAAGTGAGTGACGAGCGCTCGTATGAGTTTGAAATTTGCATAGGCCAGCATGAGGGCATCGAGGCTCCCGTTTTGGATGACCGCTGTGCTGAGGAACGCCAATCGCGCATGGTCTTTCACGATCCGGCTTGAGCGGGCACGCTTCTCGTCAAGCGCGGCCTTTACCTCCTGTTCCAACCTGGTACCTGACCACAGGGACTCTGTCAGCCTTGTCGTGACCTCCGGGGACATGCCGCCGCTCCGGAGGAAGCGCTTGGCCACGGCCTTGTATTCCTGTTGGCTCATGCTGTTGTCAGAGACAAGCACGCGCTGAAGCGGGTGAGCGCTCATGCTGATGACGGAGAGCACCGGTCTGATGAGCAGGCCATAGATGGCGCAGAGGACAAGGGCGTAGAAGGCGTATTCTAGACTGGAATGCAGCCGACCGAGGCGCTCACCGATGTCCAGCACGTTGGCCAAGACGATGAGACCGAGGAAAAGAAGGGCGCCCAGTCCGACCAGCGCCCAAAACGGAGGTTTCCACCGTGGATGGTCGGACGAAGTCTGGTTTATTGAGCTGGACATGCGCGGCGACCCTCCCGGTCTGCCTCGAGCGATTCAACCGGCCGACACGCGGCCATGCCGAGGTCGATTGCGCTCTTATCGGGTTATCCTATCGAATGCAGGTATTCCATTCAAGCTGCTATTGCCACCGCGCTGTGCACAGCAACGGTTGGTGGGGGCGTTGAGCAGGCTAATAGCCCAGCATTGAACGATCGAGGGCATTCCCTCATGGCAGCGCAACTCCTGCATCACATGACCCATCACGGATGGAAATTTTCGAGGAACCTCACCATTCGTGTAGACCATACGCTTGAAGCAAGCCGAGCCATGGATTGGCGACTTCGGGCACAGTAATCTTCGTTGAGGTGGCCCCGTAATAACAGACACAGTAGTTAGGCGCCATGCTCCTGCTGTTTGAACCCCTCCAGACAGCGATAGCCCAGCGCCTGATGCCAGGGGGGATATAGGGTTCTAGGGTTCTGTAGTCGTACACAAGGATTGGGGCAAAATGTATGAGAGGCTTTACGGTGTCCGCTTTCTCCACAATTCGGTAAATCAAGGTCTGATAGCGAGCGCTTGTTCTGCTTGGCGCGCTCATGAACAAAATAGAAGGCCCATGCTTTTCACGGGAGTTTGCCCCTCCAGGATCCTTGCTGGAATCTTAGCGGCGGCGGGCTTTGCGAGTGGTGATGCGTTTGGGACGAGTGTCTTGACGGGCGGTTAGCCATTTTTTGAATGATGCCTGGCTTTCTCCCGAGGGCCTGCCAGCTAAAAGCCCATCGACGCTGATATCTTCGTCGAGCAGATCCCAATGAATGCCACGTCCGAGTCCGATCAACTTCCAACGTTTTCGCTCCGCTTGCGTCGCTTGAATTAAGCGAGGAAACCAATCAAGGGGAACGGACAGGCTTCGCCCATCGCTCAGTTCGACGGTCAACGTGTCGTTCGTGAGAGTGACGGATTCTGCTGTAGGTGCGGCAATCTCAAGCGCCAAAGTATTCATTCCAGGCCTCCAGAAATCGATCCTGATTGAGCTCAACGAGCTGCCGAATCCGATTCAATTCAGCACGAGGAAACCCACCGCTCTTGTAGCCTGACGGGTACAAGCCAAAATTTGGCTATCTTGTCTTCACGCTCAATGTGCACATGTCGGGGCTCATCACGATCGCCTGCATAAAAGAAACAACAATACGGACCTGATCGTATTACAGTGGGCATACTCTTCGATCCGAGGCCTTATATTAGCACGCTCGTAGTCTGGTGAAGATTTTAAAGTTCATCTGCCTCCCCACGATTTCCCTAACTTCATCTTCAGAAGTTGCCCACATCGCCTTTGAACGCTTCCATCTCAGATTCGGACTAGGTTTCCCTTTGCCGCTTGGGTATAATTCATCGGATTTGGCCCTTTCATCTTAGAGGAGATTGTATGTCCGAAAAAGACGATAAGAAACGCGCGCTCGACCTGGCACTTTCCCAAATCGAGAAGCAGTATGGGAAGGGAGCGATCATGAAGCTTGGGGCCGAGGAGAAGGTCGATGTGCCGGCGATTTCCACCGGGTCCTTGAGCCTCGACATCGCTCTCGGTGTCGGGGGGCTTCCGCG
>NZ_JBLYIG010000359.1:0-5048 GCF_049222245.1 Nitrospira sp. BLG_2
CTCAGTAAAATGACCGCAACGCCTTTGGCCGTCCTTCAGCATCTCCATGGCCTAACAGTTGAAGCGGTGTTTTGGCTCAAGGATCTTGGGCCACATCTGCAAGATCCCGCGGTATGCCGACAACTCCGGGAGGTTTCGGCCATCTATAGCCGATCACGGGCCACCTGCGTGTTGACCGGCCAACCGATCACACTGCCGCAGGACCTCGACAAAATTGCGGTACGACTCGATCTGAAACTGCCGGATCGAGACGAACTTCGGTTAATGCTGCGCGGTTTGCTCCAATCGTTGCGACCTCGAACAACCCCTCGCTCACGGTCCACGACTCTCGCGCAAAGCATTCTCAGTTCGATCAGCGAAACTAAAGCCGTCCAGAATGGGTCCCCGTCCCATGAGTCCGACGCGATCCTCCGTGCTCTACGGGGCTTGACGCTTCATCAAGCACGGCAGGTCATCGCCCAATGTATCGTGGAACGCGGCACGCTCTCTGCCGAAGATGTCCACACAATCCTGAAGCGCAAAGTACAGGCCATCAAAGAGGGTGGCCTCTTGGAATACTATCCCTTGGAGGACAATCGGTTTGAGTTGGGAGGCTTCACTAATCTGAAGTCCTGGCTGGAGCGCGCTCAAGTCGGGTTTACCCCCGAAGCCAAGTCGCTCAATCTTACCCCGCCTCGCGGCATTATGCTGGTCGGCGTGCCGGGCTGCGGCAAATCGCTCGCCGCGAAGGCAATTGCGCGGGAATGGAAACTCCCGCTCCTGAAGCTCGATGCCGGCCGATTATTCGATAAGTTCGTCGGCGAATCGGAAAAGAATTTTCGCAAGGCGATTGAGATGGCGGAATCCTTGTCCCCGATTGTCCTCTGGATCGATGAAATCGAAAAAGCGATGGTCGCCGGAGGAGGAAGCGGTGAAAGCGACGCGGGGTTGAGCCGACGACTCTTTGGCGCATTTCTCACCTGGCTGCAAGAAAAAACACAAGATGTGTTCGTAGTCGCCACAGCCAATGATCTGTCATCCTTGCCTCCGGAGCTCCTGCGCAAAGGGCGATTTGATGAAATCTTTTTTGTCGATCTGCCGGACGATGTTGAACGGGAAGCCATCTGGACGATTCACCTGGGAATCCGGAAACAGGACAGTAAGAAGTTCGACATCGGCAAGATCGTCGGCGCAAGCGACGGCTTCAGCGGATCGGAGATCGAGCAGGCGGTAGTAGCATCCCTCTATCGAGCGCTGCACCAAAAAACTCCGCTCATGACGGACTTGCTCCTCGAAGAATTGACTCACACTGTGCCGCTCTCCGTCACCCGCCGTGAAGACATCGATGCCCTCCGACAGACAGCCAAAGACCGATTTGTGAATGTGCGGTAACACCCATGTCGCTCTTCCTGATCATGCTCCCCCTTGCGCTGGCCACTCTCGTGGGCTGTACCAAGCCGGCGCAGAAACTGAACAGGGGAATCGGACCTCCATCGGTCTCAGCGGGTAACATTGAGCCTCCTAAACCTGTACTGGCGCAGCCTTCTCCGACATCGGCCACAGCGGATCACCCAACTTCGTCCCTGAAGTCTTTACCCAGCCGCTCAGCCATTGTTCAATCCGCAGCCAGGCTGGTCGGAGCACGGACGATTGCAAGCCAAGGCAAACGTATCGCCTATGACTGTGCAGGAGTCACCCGAGCCATCTTCCTTGAGCACGGCATCGATTTGTATCGCGGAGATTTTAATGATCCGAAGGAAAACGGCGTCCGGCTCATCCACAACCACGTGCGGCAACATGGCATCCTTCATCGAGGATCGAACGTCAGTCCAGGCGATCTCGTGTTTTTCGATAACACGTGGGATTTCAACGGAGACGGCAAGGTGAACGATCCATTGACGCATGTGGGAGTCGTCGAACGGATGGAACCGGACGGCACCGTGGTCTTCATCAGTCGCGTCGCCAACGCAATCGAGCGCTATCGCCTGAATTTGAACCAGCCTCATGTCCATAAGACCGCCGACGGACGCGTGTTGAACGATTACATACGACGAAAACATCCGACCGATTCCCATCACGCGGCCCGATTGACCGGTGAACTGTTTTCCTTCTATGGAACCGTTCTAGAGCCTCAGAAAATCATTTATTCGGACGACATATTCATTCGGGATGAGAGCCGGCAGCGGGCTTCGGTTATAGATGAACGATGACGCTCACTCCGGTCCGCCCGATGTCTTTCAACCGACAGAAAGCCGGAAATTCGGCAACTGAACCTGAACATTATACTGACTCCTACCGCATAATGACTCCTACCGCTACTACAGAACCAACCCATGGTATCCGATAAGGAACATAGCGCAGCGTCCACCAAATTGAGGACAGGCACTGAGTCCCAATTCTTTCATTGACCTGGTAAGATTACCTCTATGGCTATCTCATCAAAGCAAACACATGTTCGAGAAACCAACCCGCTCCGTCGAACCCTCACGGATGTCCGGCATGGGCTCTTAGGGTTGCATAAGGCCCTGATCGTCGCCGAACAGCTGACCTATGAGCGGATTTACGGTCGAGTGGACTCCACCGGCCAACTCCTGCAGCTGGTGATGAACGACCCATGGTTTACCTGGTTGCACCCGCTTTCCAACATGGTGGTCCGCATCGACGAATTGCTCGATGGAAACGACCATCTGACCGTTGATGATGTTGCGGTCCTATTGACCGAGGTACGGGCGCTCATTCGCCCCTCGGAACTTGGTGATGGGTACGAGCGGAGTTACTATGAGGCATTGCAGCGCGCTCCGGACGTCGTCCTGGCGCACTGCGAAATGAAGAAGCTGTTGACGCTGCCTTCGTTGTAGCGCCTACCACCCTTTTGACCTTCGAAAACCACTGCTGCCCGGTCTGTAGGGATCGACCGCTTGCCTCAAGGTGACTTTGAGGCCGATTGAATCCGCCAAACAGCTATAGAGTCGCGGCCATGTGATCGTCGCAATTACTTCCGAACGAGCCCTGGCTTTTTCCAGATTCACCAGAAGGCTCTTTGCAGTACGCTGGTGGGCACAGGGACAGCTGTAATCTATCATCCGACCAGACCCCAACGACGTAGCCGTGATTCACAACACAACGCGCCGCTGGGCTTTCGCTCTCAGCGTGATGGGTGGACCGAATTGAGATAGGACCGATTCGGTTTGGGTGACTATGCAAAAGCCACGTGGTGATCAACGATGGCCATTATTCATGACGGTCATATCCCGATTCTCCAAAACCTGACGGCTCAAACAGAGATCAGCAATCGTCACACATTCAAGACCGAACGGCAAATATCCCGCATAGCCGAGCAACGGCATCTCGAATAGCTGAAACCGATGGACGAACGGAATGGCGTACTCCCAATGGGCGAGACTCTTCCAGTTCCAGAGCTCCCAAAAGAATCCGCAGACCAGAGCCGCCAGGGCTGATATCCACAGACCCCGCCACTCGCCCTTCGCGAATGATGACAGGATAGTCGGTCTCCCGACCAATTCCTGAAGCGAGACTACCAATAGCAACGGCCCAACCCAGACAAGCGGAAACAGGTAATTGGGCCATCGGCCAATGGCAAACAGTCCGAGACATGACACTATAAGAAATAACCAGCTGATCTGCTTCGTACTGTAGAGCCGTATCGGTCTGAAACAATCCATACCCGTCCCGACAGCAGGATACGATGCCAGCAGGTCCACTGTACCGATGACGGCTGGGAGCACCGTGGAGAATGGGATCATGGCTTGAACGAAGTACTCGATCGACGTCAGCTCGGCGACGCCGACGTAATACCAGTTCTGCACGAAACGATTCAGGTACTCGAAGACCCACCAAGAGGCGGCGCTCAAGGGGAATAGCGACAGGAAGTAACGGGGATGATGGAGCATCAGGCATCGGCCGGTGCGGGCGAATGTGGCGGCATTCACGGTCAGGATGTAGCCGAGCCACAGCGGCGTGAATGTATGTTCTTGAACTGCCGCCAGCCCTGGAAACCGGGTCCAGGCCACCACCCACCAGAGGCCGGTCCATCCGATTCCGAGCCAGCCCCACCAGGGAAATGGGCGACAGTGCTGCTGAGTATTGAGCACTGAGTGCTGAGCTGGAAGAGAAGAGGGACGAAGGTTTATGCTCACTACTCGTACGAGAGACGGCCCAACAGCCAGAGCGATCAAGATGGTCAGCGTGATGAATACCGGCCAGGAGAACGATTCATGCTGCACATAGATGGCGCGGGGAGGAAATTCAACATAGCGCTCGAGTGGCTCACCGGCCCACAGCACGCCGAGAAGCGGAAGTCCGAGCACCAGTGCAAGGAAGACGAGGATGACGCCGGTTCGACTCATGCCACATGCTACTACATGCGCTCTTCATCGAGCTCGATGACATCAACCCAAGTGGAGACAGGTGGAAGAGATTCAACCGGTACACCGCGCTTGGTCGCAATATCCTCCAACCGGCCTTGAAAGCGCCGGCGAGCCGCATCATCATTTGGGCCAGAGGCAAGCAGCTCTTGCGACCATTGCGCAATCTCTTCGTCGGACGGCTTACAGCCATGGACCTTCACCCAAGCGAGCAGCTCCTCATCGGCCCCACCGGCTAATACCCGTTGCTCAAATGCCTTCGCATCGATGCCCAAGAAATCGACAAGATACTTATCGAACCCGACCGTGATGTAGTTGTAGTCTTGAATCAGCCCGGCATTCCGAAGGCGGATCTTATCGATAAACCGTCCCAAGTGGGCGAGGCCGCCGAGAAGAGCCTTGGGACTGCGGGGAAAATTTTGCCGAGTCATCGGTCGGTCCTCCATCATGCAAGTTTGCGAACGCTACAAAAATAGAACCGGGCAGGTCTAGCGAGAATCAGGAAAAGAGATTCCATCCCGCCCTCCTTTAAGTTTTTTCCCTCCTGGCCGATACAGGCACTAGCAGTGAGGTTGATATGCAGCTCCGGTGCAGCCCTAGAATCTATGTGCGATATCTCGCGAGCGTCCAGACTGACGACGGCGCCGCGGAGGGCATACTCTTCGATCTCTCTGCGACAGGCTG
>NZ_JBLYIG010000360.1:0-4992 GCF_049222245.1 Nitrospira sp. BLG_2
CTTCGTTAATTTCCGCTTGGAAATTTGATGTCCGACCCTTGCCATAGCCATCTTCGCCGAATGTCGATAGTTCCTCGATAAATTGTTCAATTACTTCAAGCGCGCATGAGGGATACCCTTTCATAAAGTACCCTTCAAGTCCTACAGCATCTTCCGCAGCACGTGATTTAAGTTCAGAAAATCCGAGAAGCCGCTTCAGCTTGCTCTCGGTTTGCTCTGCAATGCTGCTTTTCGAAGTCCAATTGTCTGACGGGTCCGGCTGATACGAATAGGATTCATTGTACTTTTGAACCGTCATCCATAGACGCTGTCGCAAACGGTCTTTCATTGTGACCCGAATATGCTGTCCGACGAGAGCTTTCCCGTGACGAATTGAGAAAGGTTGCATTGCTCCTACCCCCGATCACTCAATAATTTTGCAGCAACGATCTTCTAACGATATGAATGGCAGAAAACGAAGGGATGCCCCAGCAAGTTTTAAGCTAATGTTACTGCATCAACATTCACTGGCAACTTGCCCGAGAATATAGATACTATATTTCGGACATGATCATTAGCGCGAATCGGTTTGGGATGCCCGCAGCTTGCAGGTTTCCAATAGTAGATGAGCCTGATACCAACTCGCTTTCCTCGACCCTGTGCAGTCCAACGAAGTTTTCGTAGCCCCACTCCCCTCTTGAATGATGGCTTCCTGGATTGGACGGAGCAATGGTGAAATAGGGTCAAGTCTGCTTCTTGTATTTCTGTCGCGAACCATACATGCACTGAATAGCGGTTGTTTTTAGTCGTCATGAGTATGGGCCGGAAGCAAAAGGATGGCGCAGATGCAGGCTGGGGTCGATGGTAAGATTTCCCAATGACTGGGTGTGCAGTTTCGCGTAAGAAGAAACGGAGGCAAACCGTGGCGTGCGATTCCGTTGTGTTTGTTCGTTCAAGTGGTTGGACATCGAGGTGTCGGACACTCTAGTGGGTTGCCACGGCAATCGGGTCGCACTTCTCCACCACAATCCATAGACGGTCACGCTCGGCGTTTTTATCACCGGGTGGGAAGTCTTCCGGTGACTCTGTAATGACACACTGAGTATCGCCCGTCTTGCCGAGGACTTGGCCGCCATAACGAATGTCAGACAGAATTTCTTTGACGAGAATGTGTTGCGCCCGAATCGTCTTGCCGTTGATTGTAATCACGTCGCCAATCTGAATTGATTCCGGTGTCCCCTCGTTTCTTACGGGGCCGGTCAGTGAGTGATCCTTGTACTGATACATGGCAACACTGCCGTCTTTCACGCGGATCGACTGAGCTTGGTATTCCCTCGCCTTGGACTTATTCCCTTCTAGCGTCACGGGCAACAGGACGATAAGTGCAACGGCAGCCACACTGACAACAAGCGCCGCTGATGAAAGAAGAATCTTGCCGCGATTCTTTTGTTGGAGCCCTCTTGCTAATCTGGAAAGAAAGAAAGCCGGAGCGAGCGTCAGGCCTACGGCGATACTATTTGCAATAATATGCGGACCAAACAGGTCCTCAAGGGCGGCGGATCCTCCTCGATACCATGTCGACGCATGACCAATTAGGATCAGAGAACAGGCTGCAATGAGCCAAGCCCACGCGAGTATTTTTACAGTACGTACCAGCATTGATACGCTTCCGTTTTCGACCCCGAATCGCCCGGTTACCTTAATCAACCCCAATTAAACCCAAGGATCACCGTGTTTGTCAAAGCGGTACAGGCGATCGGGGTCGTTTTAAGGAAAGGTGAATTCTCGCCGCAGCCGTTACGCTGACTGTGTTCTCCTGGATTCCGTTCTTACCCGCTGAATCGAATTCGCGCGGGGAGTTCGAGGGTGAAAGAGAGTAGGTGATTTCATAAACCGTGTCCGGCCATTTTATATGTAATGGACACCTACATGAGGCTGTTTGAGGGAGAGACCGTACCGGTGTCGCGATTCAGCCGATTGCGCGCGGCTTCTTATGCGGCTAATTTGCCGATGATGGTTGTGGATGGAGCCGTAGCGGCTTTCAACGTCTCGCGCATGTGTTCGAGGGCCGAGCGGTTGGCATCGGGTTCGATAGATACGGTGCAGTCCTCCGGGACTACTATGTCGAAGTTGCGCATGTAGGCATCAGCGGCAGTGAAGAGGACGCAGTTGTTGCCTGCTACACCGGTCAGTATGACTCGCTGTACTTTAAGATGGCGGAGTAACAGCTCCAACGGCGTCGCAAAAAAGCCGGAGTGCTTGGGCTTCAGGACGAAGTAGTCGTCTTTCTCCGGCCTCAAGACGTCCGTGATCCGCTTCCCTCGGCAATCGCTCTCCAAACACCGATCCACGAGCGTTCTAAAATCCGAACGCCACTTGCCGAAGTTGTCGTTCACGTACAAGACCGGTAACCGAGCTGCTTTAACGCGTTGTTTAAGTATCGCAATGGTCTGTGCCGTCTGTTCAATGGCCGGAAAGAGTTGCTCGGCGCCGTCGAACGTGAACTCGTTGATCATGTCGATGATGAGCAGACAGGTCTGAGTGTGGTCCCGTTGGCAAGACATCGTTAGGCCCGAAGAAATCGTTCGACCTGTCGCAAGTCCTCGGCAAAACGGCGGTACTCTTCGTCGCGCTGCCCTGCTTCAGGAAACCGAAGCAGGGCAGAAGGGTGGATAGTCACAAAGACGTTCGAGACGATGGGGGTGTTCCAGAACTGCCCTCGAAGATCATTCAAACGTACAGTCTTGCCGAAAACTGACTGAGCTGCTGTCACGCCGAGACATACGACGACACGTGGGTTCACCACCTGTACTTCTGCTTCAAGCCATGGGCGACAGGCGGCGATTTCGGAGACCGACGGTTTCTTGTGTTTACGGCGCTTGCCTTGTGGCTCCCATTTGAAATGTTTCACGGCATTCGTGACATACACGCTTGCCCGCGTAATTCCCACTTCGGCCAACGCCTTGTCTAAGATCTTGCCGGCTGGTCCGACAAAGGGATGGCCGGCCTGATCTTCTTGATCACCCGGTTGCTCGCCGACCAACATGATCGTCGCGTGAGCCGAGCCTTCTCCGAACACGGTTTGCATGGCTCGCTGGTAGAGATTGCAGCCGGTACAGGAAGCGGCAGCCTTCTGTAAGGCGGCAATCGTCAGTCGAGGAGGAATGAATTGAGCGGCGGATCGGACGGGACGTCGCATGGTTGACCATACCGCGATTCTTGCCGGTTAGGCAGCGAGTGATTTCCCTCGTCCGTCCTCGGTTCCAGTAGGTGAAGATCCAGGACGGTCAGCGTCACAACCCCGAAACTTTCTTCCACCAGCCCGCGGACCACATACGGCCGGTTGGGTGAGAGCAGATGGCAGCAGCGGCGATACATTTCAGGGAACAGCGTGGCATCGTAAAGGGCTGTGACGTCTTCCAAGGTGATGAATTCCATGGCATGGCCGTGCTTGGTCTCAGCGGCCTTTTCTGTGATCAGCACACCCACCATGGTGATGCGCCGACCGACGAATCGATGCATGTGAGAAGCCGGCACTGGCCGCAGCCGTTCGATCTGTTTGCGATAAAGGGTCAGAGGATGACGGCTGGCTAGAAAGCCGAACGACTCGATTTCATGAGCGCGCTTTTGAGCGGCAGAATAGTCTTCCGGAATTGGTAAGGGACTTGAGGCGGAATTGTTTACCGTGTACAGCCGCCACATCAAGGCAGGTCTTGTCAGTTCACCGGCGATGGAGTCACAACAGCCGGCGCGGACTAATACTCTGGCATGGGCGGGCTCCGTCTCCACACGCCGAAGAAAGTCCTGAAACGACCGGTACGGACCATTCTTTGCACGCTCTTTAATAATCTTCTCACCGAGTGCTTCCGGGATTGTCTTCACCTGCATCAAGCCCATCCGCAGCCGTTCCCCTTCACCGCGGTAAGCCCAATCGCTCTCGTTGATGTCCGGCAGGAGGATGGCGAGACCCATGCGCCTGGCTTCCGAGACGTACGCGAAGGTCGAATAAAAGCCGCCGTGATTGCTGATGACGGCGGCGATGAACTCCGCCGGATAGTGAGTTCTGAGATAGGCGGACTTGAACGATACCTGCGCATAGCTGGCCGAGTGGGGCTTGCAAAAGCTGTAGCCTGCGAAACTCATGATCATCTTCCAGATTTCAGCGATTGTGCTCCATGAAGCACCGTTCCGCGCGGCACCTCGACAAAACTGCTCATAGTAGTCTCGAAGTTGTCGTTGTTTATGCTTCTTACTGATAATTTTCCGAAGTTGATCCGCATCTTCAACGGAAAAGTCCGCCAGAGCCATTGCCACCTTCGAAACGTCCTCTTGATACGTCATGATGCCGTGGGTTTCATCCAGGACTCCTTCCAGTTTGAGATGCCAGGAAGCACAGGAGTCTTCTTGTGCTCGGCGGATAAACTCTTCAACGAAAGGATTGGTAGCTGGCCGGACGAGCGACGAGACCATGACGAGATATTCGAAGACATCGGCCTCCCTGAGGCGGTGCGGAGGCATGCCAGTCCATAATTTTTTCAACAAAAGACGTGTGGCGGGTGATTCGATGTAGAAGCAGCCGATCGTGTCGCCTCGTCGTATCGCGTCTTGCGTGGCGGCATCGTTCAGCGGATCCCATGTCTCATAATCAATCATCCGGCCGGTATGTTTAGCGATGGCCGCGAGAGCATCTCGAATCACGGCGAGTGATCGGTTGCCCAGGATATCGATTTTCACGAGCCCGGCTTCTTCCGTCTGATCCTTCTCCCATTGGATGACGGGCAGGCCCTTCGCCGTGATCTCGATCGGTACATAGCGCCGGATTTCCTCCGGCACGATGACGACTCCGCCGCAATGCAGGGAAAGATGGCGGAAATGGTTCTGAGCTTTCAGTGCCTGAGCGAGAATCTCGGGCCAAGGTGCTTTCAACTGTAAGATTTGAGACAACCGCTGGAGCCATTGCTCGTTGGTGGGTAGAGTGGAAAAGCCAAGGAGATCTTTTTGACGTACAACGCG
>NZ_JBLYIG010000361.1:0-4243 GCF_049222245.1 Nitrospira sp. BLG_2
GAGCAGTGACGAGCCGGCAAGGACGAACGTGCTCGTACAAGCGGCGCCGATGAGTGCGCCGCTGGCAGACCAATCGCGGAGCAGCGCTTGTGCGTCCACCGTCTCTCGTTGCTCCAGTTTCACTCGCAAGGCATCGGGTAATTTCGCCCCAATGGCGGGCACCAGTGCAACATCGGGTGGAGCACGGCGTGTCGCCGACCGTACCGGTACCGACAATCCTTGGCTCGTGAGCACACGAGACCGAACGCCGATGATCGATACATCGAAGCGCACCGAGGATTTACCAGTGGATTCCGCCAATGCATTCGCTGTGCTGAAGGTGTCGAGAAAAGTGGCTAAGCCGGTGTCGAAGACTTCAGAGAGAGCCAGCACATAGATGCGCATGGCGAAAACTGTAGCATAATTGTCATTCTTGCCACTACCTCGAGAGGGCAATCGACGCTAGAATGCGTCCGCCAATCCCCACAACAGAAAGGAAGGAAATCATGGTACGAGTTGCATTATTGGTACGGTTACAAGCCAAGCCCGGAAAGGAAACCGAAGTCGCGCGTTTTCTGGAAGGGGGGCTTGCCCTGGCGAATCAGGAAGTTTCGACGCCGATCTGGTTCGCACTGCGGTTGGGGCCGTCGACATTCGGCATCTTCGATGCGTTTGCCGATGAGGCGGGACGAAAAGCTCATTTGGCTGGGCAAATTGCCGCGGCACTGATGGCGAAGGCGCCAGAGTTGCTTGCTGAGCCACCACAGATTGAACAGGTTGATGTGCTTGCTGCAAAGATCCCGCGGTGAAGCCGAGAGAAGAAATGCAAGCGGCCACGAACTGAGCGCCGGCGTCAATACAAGATGGAAGGGAGAAAGGAGCCGGCAGGTTTCTGATACAGCCCTAGGCTCATGAGCGTCATGGGCTGGACGATCCGTAGACCGTGATGTAAGCACCATTGCAACAATTCCGTGTTTCGCGTCGGCAGCAAGAATCCCGGCCCGGTAAAGGCAGGAGCAGCGCCGATCAGAGCCTTGAGTTCTTCGTTCGTCCGTCCGACCGCATGTCCAAAGAAACCGAGACCGGTGGCGTAGCCGGTAATCCGGCCGCCATGCTCCACAACCGTGGCTATTCCATCGGCAATCGCATGGGTGACCTCGCCGCGCCGATCATGACCATGCACCGTGCGACAGATGGCATTGCACGCATCCAGGTCGTCCGGACTCGCTTGGCGGACTCGATAGCCGTGCAGGTCCATGTTGAGCGGCGGGCCCTGCAGAGTGGAAAGCGGCTCGCGCGCTTGAAATCCGAGTTTGGTGTACAGGGACAGTGAACGGGTATGGTACGCAGCCTGAACAAGCCGAACACCGGCTTGATGCCGACCTTCGGCCCGGTCCAAGACTGCTTGCATCAACTGACGCCCAAGCGAGGCATTCTGCGCGGCCGGAAGGACCGTGATCGGGCCGACTCCCGCAATCGCGTCACCTTCCCACAGAAAATTGCTGCACACGATGTGGCCATCGCGCTCTCCCACAATCGAGAAGACATCGGACCGTCCCAGGATCATCGCGTACAGTCCGATCGCGATTTCAGCGGAGGGGAAGTCCGGTGGAAAGTGATGTTGCCCGGCAATCGCCTTGAATGCCTCGTAGCCGACCCTCCCGCAAACCTGGGCGTCAGCAACAGTGCCGGATCTGAATGTCACGTCCATGAATCGGACCATGAAATGAAAAGCGTATCAATCCTTAAACGTGGAGCGCTTTGTCTGGCTACGAAACCGTGCCGGGGGGACTCCAAACTCCCGCTTGAAGGCGCGATTGAAGGACGGTTCCGACTCGTAGCCCACATCGCCCGCCACTTCGGCCACGCTCTTGGAAGTGGACGTCAGCACTTGAGCGGCGACCTGCAGCCTCCAGCGCATCAGATACCCCATCGGAGTGTCGGACAAATAGTGACGAAATCGCTCGGCCAACACGGAACGAGACACACCGACCTCGTTCGCCAGCGAGGCGATCGTCCAGGGGTGTGACGGCTGCTTGTGCAGGAGCGCCAGCGCCTTTCCCACGTCCGGATCGCGCACCCCGGCAAGCCATCCCGTGTGTGACTGCGGCAACTTCGCGATGTACCGCCGCAATGTTTCGGCGAACAACGCTTCTGACAATTTGGCGACGACGGCGGCGGCGCCCGGTCCGGACGTTTCCGCATGATCGACGGAATAACAAAAGGTATCTTCCAACCATTGTCCTGACGAGCTATCCCGGATATGGACCTTGACGATCGGGGGGAGCCCGCCCAAGAGGATCCGGCAGAGTTCCGGGTCGCACGTCAGATAGCCGCAGATCAGCTTGGTGAGCTCTCCACCGCCTCCGACTTGAGAAATCATGCGTCCTTCGGTGAGCACCCACCGCAGTTGTGCCGCACTGTCGATTGGCGTGACGGGAGGGCCGTTGCCCATGAAGTGCGCATTGCCTTGTGGAAGGAGGACGATGTCGCCGGCTTCGAGAGGCACGCCGCCGCCGTTTTCTTCGATGCGAACGTACCCTTTGCCTTCGGTCACGAGATGGAAGATCATGACATGCTTGGGTCGGGTAGGGAGGTACGACGCCATCGTGCATGCATCGGGTTCGCGCACGCACCACGGTGATGAAAATTCACCGTTGAAGAAGACTGCGCCGTCCAATTTCACGGCTTTCAACACTTCAGACAGCACATCCATATGGGTTTCAGCCGGCGACGTACGCGTCCTGCTAAATAAGCCGGACGGTAGGACAAGTGCGCTGCAGCTTAGCATTCTCCTGCTAAGAGCGCCAGACGAGCTGATAAGACACCGGAACGCTTCTCTCGTATAGTGGCGAGCACGGACAACGCGGCGCATAAAGGCGCCGTCAATCGATCACACAAGGAGGCCGCGATGACGAGTGCAACCGTGGGAGACATAGACAGTATGAAGGCTCGGCTCAAATCGATCTGGACGGCGGGAGACTATGATCGCTTCTCGCGATTCATGGTAGGCGGCGCACGAGAGTTTTATGAACGCCTGAACATTGCACCAGGCTGCCGATTGCTGGACGTCGCCTGCGGGTCCGGTCAAATAGCGCTGATGGCGGCCAAAGACGGCGTCGAGGTGACCGGCGTGGATATCGCGGGCAACCTCGTGGAGCGGGCAAGGACCCGAGCGCAAGCGGAGGGGCTGAAAGCTCGTTTCGAAGAGGCTGATGCCGAGGCACTGCCGTTTGAAGACGCAAGCTTCGACATCGTGACGACTCTGATCGGCGCGATGTTCGCTCCTCGACCTGAGCGGGTCGCTCACGAATTGCTCCGTGTGTGCCTTCCGGGAGGCACTCTTGCGATGGCCAATTGGACCCCGCAGGGATTTGTCGGTCAGATGTTCAAGACGGTTTCGAAGTTCATCGCACCGTCCGGCATGCCGGCGCCGGTCTTGTGGGGCGATGAGGACACCGTCCGCCGGCGCCTGGGCCACGGACTCTCGGAACTCAGCCTCACGAGACGTCAGTACCTCTTCGACTATCCCTTTCCACCGTCGGAGGTCGTGGAATTCTTTCGTCTGTATTATGGACCGACACATCAGGCTTTCGCGTCGCTTGACTCCGAGGGGCAAGCGCAATTGCGGCAAGAGCTCGAAACGCTCTGGGCATCGCACAATCGAGCCGGGGCGCACTGCACCACCGTCTCGGCGGAATTTCTCGAAGTCATCGGCATTCGGGCCTAACAAGGAATTTCACAAGGCAGACGATGAGATACGACTCTCTTTTTTCGTCAGATGCTATGGCGTAAACGGATACCACGCGGTTTCTGCCATGCAAACGGAGGTTACTATGAGACTATTAGAATTGCTTGCACTGACTGTCGGGCGGCCTCCCATGACGTCCGCCCACATCATCGGATTCGCCACGGCCGTTCTGTTGGCCTGCGCCGCTCCCGCTTCAGCCACCGAGTCGGCGGCGCCCGAGCCATCGACGAGCGTTTCCGACACGGTGCCTCTCTATCCCAACCTCGGCTCCCATCACAAACGCATCTCCACGCGGGTCCCGGCCACCCAGCAGTACTTCGACCAGGGCCTGCGACTCGTCTACGGATTCAACCATGCCGAAGCGATTCGCTCGTTTACGCGCGCCGCCGAGATCGAGCCTACCTGCGCCATGTGCTACTGGGGGATCGCTCTGGCCTACGGGCCGCATGTCAATGCGCCGATGGACGCGGCGAGCGGCGTCGCCGCCTATGCGGCGTTGCAGCAAGCATTGGC